>CAUUHU010000012.1:0-16303 GCA_963545035.1 uncultured Candidatus Saccharibacteria bacterium
ATTTGGCGGAAAGTGTTGAAACTAATGACAACTATCGTAACTTCACTATAAAAATGCGGAAAAATGCTACTTGGTCTGATGGTCAAAAAATTACCGCAGACGATGTTATTTTTACTATAAAAAAATTAAAAGACCAAAATTTAAACCCATCTGCATATAAGGTTTGGAAAAATGTAGAAGCTTCAAAATCAGGTGATTATGAAGTTGAATTTAAAGTTCCTTCAAATTCGTCATCGGTTTTATATGGCTTTAATTTTTCAATTCTTCCGGAGCATGTTTTAAAAGATATTTCTACAGATAAAATTCGTGAGAGTTCGTTTTCAAATAATCCAGTAACTTCAGGCCCCTTCAACTTTAAAGGAGTGCAAACCAACAGCGATAAAACTACAGTTTCACTAGTGAAAAATAAAAATTATTATAAAGGTGAACCGTATATTGATAATTTCGATATTGTTGTTTTTCAAGATGAAGATAAACTAAAGAAGGCACTAATCTCTGGTGAAATTGTAGCTTCACCTGATGTTAAAATCAATGATTTCAGCAGTTCTGAACAGGCGGGGCTGAAGTCATATGAAACTAGTGTTAATCGTGGAATTTATGCCTTTTTGAATAATTCAGATCCAATTCTAAAGGATGCAAAGGTTCGAAAAGCGATTCAAACTGGTTTAGATATGGATAAAATTCATAGCAAAATGGAATATATCAATAGTTTGGATTATCCAACATTAAATAAGTTCATAAACACTAATTGGCTTTCTGTTCCTGAATACAATTTTTCACAAGCTGAGAAGATGTTGGATGAAACTGGCTGGATGAAAAATTCAAAAGGCATTCGTGAAAAAGATGGTCAAAAGGCAACCATTAATATTGCAACAACGAGTGTTTATAATTATAAAAAATCTGCAGAAGAAATTGCAACTCAATTGAAAAAACTTGGTTTTGACGTAAACAGTACGATTATTGATAAAGACGATAAGCTCGGCACTTTTGTTCAAACAATTCTTCAACCAAGAAATTATGGAATTTTAATTTATGAGATTGATATGGGCGCAGACTCCGACATTTATCCTTTTTGGCATTCTTCGCAAGCTACTCAAAAGGGCTTAAATTTTTCAAACTATAGTGATGCTATATCGGATGACTTATTGTTGAACGCTCGTACTTCACGAACTTTTGAAGATAGGAAGACGCAGCTAACAAAGTTTACGCGACGCTGGATTAATAGTTCTGCTGCAATTGGTCTCGGTCAAACAAAGGTTAGTTATGTATTTAGAAAATCAGTTCAGCCTTATTCGGTTGAAAATAAATTTGTAACAGATATTGATAGATATTCGGATGTAATCTATTGGTCTGCTAAGAAGGAAACTCTTTACAAGACTCCTTAATTTTGATATAATAAGAATGGTTTTGCGCGCGTGGCGGAATTGGTAGACGCGCTAGCTTGAGGGGCTAGTGAGCTTCGGCTCGTGGAAGTTCAAGTCTTCTCGTGCGCACCATTTCTGGATTTTTTGAAAAATTTTTGCGCGTCAGCGCGTTTTTTATTACTGAGTGAAGTTCGGAGTAAAGGCGAAAATTTACCTTAATTTATATTACTTTAGTCTATTTTATGATATTATATAAAGTGAGAGGAAGAATAATGATTAGAAACGAAGATTTTACAATAAATTATTTAGACAAAATTATTTTTGCGTCCGAGAGACATACTGTTGATGAATGGCTAGGTGCATTTAAAAAACTTTCAGAAATCATGAATGAGCTTAATCTTGATCCCGATCTTTATATGCATAGTATGGGCGTAGAAAGCTTAAAAATTAATTTTATAAAAAGTGAATCTCTAATCATCAATGAAGTAACGCGTTTAAATTTTTGCGCAAAAAGAGTTCTTGATTTGTCTATTGAAATTGTTCAAATATCTTCCAGAAATGAATTCAAATACGATGATGTTTCGGGATTGATAAGGGAGGCATGGCATGAATTAATTTCACTCTTTGACTATTCTTCAGATTTATATTTAAATATTTACTCACTTTGTTTGTTTAATAACCTTGCTTTAACCTTGGAGAAATCCGTGAAAATAGTTGCTAATAAGCTTTCGGGTAACCCATCAATAATTCCGAATGATAGTATGGAAAAAGTTGAGTTTATTTTGAAGGATCAAGATTTTTCAGAATAAGATGACAAGATTTGTTATTAATGATAAAAATTAATAATGTATTGTATGGCTTCCAGTTGTTGCGAACGAATCAGAAATACAATAATAAAGTCACGCCAGTTTGATATTTAAGCGGTTTTCCACTTTTTATTTTTATTAAAAATAAACCCGCTTTTTTGCGGGAGTATTTTATTTTAATCTTTTTCGAATCCAGCCATCAAGGGAGCCAGCACTCATAGCTAGAATCAGTCGATTTTTATCTTTAAGTTCATTGATTTTTTTAAATAGCTGCGAATCATTTTTTATAAGATCCATAACAATTGTTTTTTCAGACACTTTTCTAGATAAGAATTCAGGCGAAAGAATTTCAAAATCAGGGTTTTCACGGCTTAAATATGTTGGTAGCCAAATGATTTCATCTGCGTACTTGAAAATTTCTGGCGTATATTCATCTTGCACCTCAACTTGGCGAACATTTTGATGGGGCTGATAGATTAGAGAAATTCCAGAAAAACCGTTATTTTTTGCTACTTCATTTGCTAATTGAAGTGTTGCTTGAATTTCTTTTGGGTGATGTCCATAATCTGAATAAATATTTTCGGTTATTTTTTCGAAACGGCGATTTGTTCCTGGGAAACTATTTAGTGCGTCTATGGTTTTTTCATAAAAATTTTCTGAAACTTGCAAATCTTGAGCTTCAGCAAGATAATCAATAGCTTCAAGAACGAGACTTGCATTTTTACGATTGTGAAGGCCAGGAATTTTTAATTCTTCTTCAGGCTGAGATAAGATTACTTTATTGTTGAATTTTTCAAAAATTTCTGGATGTTGATCTTTCCAAGAAATGATAAAATCGCTCTGAGCGCCAAATTCTGTAAAAGCATCAAAATAGTCTTGCTCAGTTTTATAGATATCGGTATGGTCGTGATCAATTGATGTTATTAAGCTAACTGCTGGTGTGAAATGAAGAAAATTTCGATCGAATTCATCTGCTTCATAGATAAAATATTCGCTTTTAGGATCGAAAAAACCGCTTTCACCGAAAGAAATAGTTGTACCAATTGACCAGCTAATAGGAATGTTTAGCTGTTTAAAGACCCAGATTGCCATTCCGGTTGTAGTAGTTTTTCCGTGGGTTCCCGAAACTGCAATGAGTTTAAGGTTTTTAGAAGTGATAATTTCGTTTAAAAGCTCGTCTCGCTTTGTGATTTTAATTCCTAATTCTTGAGCAGTTTTAAGCTCTGGGTGATCTTTCGGTAGAGCAGCAGTGTATACAAACCAATCTACACCATTATTGATAAATTTATCTTTTAAAAAACTACCATCTTGTTTGCCGATTTCGATTTCGATATCTTTTTTTATGAGTTCTTCGGTCATTAAACTAGGGTTTTGATCGCTACCAAAAACTTTATATCCAGCACTGTGGGCGATACTCGCAAGGGCGCCAATTCCAACGCCACCAATTCCAGAAAAATAAATATTCATAACTTAATTTTATCACTTTTAAGACTGAAAATAAAGGTTTTGAACTTTTTTAAAAACTTAAAATATGGTAAAATATAACAGCTTATGCTTAAAAAAACGTTAAAACCAATTTTAAAGATTCGAAGATATTGGCGATATGTTTCTTTTGATGAAATCGCCGTTTTGTATCTTTCGAGAAATATGCGGCTTTTCGCAATTAAGCTAACGAGCACTTTTAATTTGATTTATCTTTATAAATTGGGATATCCAATTTGGGTGATTTTAATTTATCTTCTTGCATTTTTTTCTGGGAAATTTGTCGGTTCAATTATTGCGCTTTTATATATTTCAAAAAATGGGCCTAAACATGGAATGTTATTGGGTAACATTTTTTATATTCCAGTTTTAATCTTAATGGCATCGATAGGTGGTTTTGGTAAAGAATTTGGACTAATCATTGCTTTAACAAGTGCTGTTTTTAGGGGTGCATCAGACGCTGTAGATGGAATATCTTATAATGTTGATTTTTCAAAAGTCAAAAATGCTAAGAAGGTTGGTGGTCAGCTTGGAATTGCTAATATTTTGGAACATTTAGCAAGTAGTCTTACTCCTGCCATAGGTGGTTTTTTGGCAATTATTTTTGGACTTGATAAATTGTTTGTAGTTTCTTCGATAATCTTAGTGCTAACGATTATTCCATTGCTTGTGACTAAAGAACCGGTTAAAATAAATCAAAAAGTAAGTTTTCGCGGTTTTCCTTGGCAAAATTACAAACACTTGGCAACTATCTGTTTTAGCTCAGGTATGGTTGCGCTTTCGATTACTTCTTGGAGCTTTCTTGTGCCGGTTTTTATTCTTAAAGGTATGAATATTTACGGATCAGCCGGTGTTTTAGCTTCAATCGCCTCAATTTCTGCCCTTGTAGCTGCATTTATTTATGGGAGAATTATAGATAGAAACAAAGAAGGTATACTTTTAAAAATTAGCTCTTTACTTATGGCTGCAATTTATTCTTTAAGAGTTTTTATCGGTTCGAATCCAATTCCTATTGGTTTTGCTGAAATATTAAACGGAATATCCTTAAGCGGTTTTAATATGTCTAATTCTAAAGGGTTATATGGAGAGGCTGATGAATCTGGCATGCGAATTCAATACTTATTTATTTACGAAGCGGGAATGGATTTAGCTTCGATTTTTGGGGTTTTCTTATTGTTTTGGATATTTGCAAATACGAGCAGCGTTGATCCAACTGGTGAAACTGCATTACGAATAATAGTATTTATTTCGGGAATCTTAGTTCTACCGATGATTTTTGTGAATTACCGAGTTTATCGAAATAAAAAACGCCAATTTAAGGAGTAGTAGAGATATTAAACCGATTCATCGATTTTATTTAAATTTTATATTTTTCGCAGCTGTAATATTCGGTGCAGTTATTGCAATTTTTTCGGAAATAACATTATTTAAAAGTACTGTTTGGCTAATTTTATCATTAATTCTTTTTTTGTTCTCATGGATTTATGCTCGTCGAATTTGTATTATTTTTATTTTGTGTTCGGGAGTGTTAATTTCATTTTGGCGGGGTTCAATTTATAATTTCGAAAATCACAAAATTTCGAAAAATATTGGCCTTGAGAAAACGGTTTTCTTAAAGATTTTAGAAGATCCTGATCTTAAAAATAGCGATGAAATTAATCTGCGCGGTGAAGTTGAAGAGATTTCAAATGAGAAATTTAGAGGAAAGATTTTTGTAAATATAAAAACACAAAAGAAGTTGCGAAGGAGCGATAGAATTTTAGTGAAAGGTAAAATCTCGAAAGGTTTTGGTGATTTTTCGGTTTCGCTTAAGAGGGGGAGGTTAATTAAAATTACACCTGAAAGCGATTTGGTTCGAGATTTGCGAGATTCTTTTGCGGATGGAATTCGAAAATTTATTCCTTCCCCAGAAGTAGATTTGGGACTTGGTTATCTTTTGGGACAGAAAAATTCGCTCCCCGAACAACTCACTAAGGCTTTAACAATTACGGCGCTTACGCATATTGTTGTTGCAAGTGGATATAATTTAACCGTGCTCGCTTCGGCTGCACAAAGGTTGCTTAATCGGTTTTCGCGAAAAATTGCATTATTTTTGGCAGTATTATTGGTTTTTGGGTTTATGTTAATTGTTGGGTTTACTCCTTCAATGACGCGTGCAGGGATGGTTTCAGCTATTGGGCTACTTTTATGGTATTTTGGTCGAAAGTCTTATTCTTATTTTTTGATTATTTTAGTTGCCGCAATAACAGTAATAATTAGTCCTGCAAACTTATTAAATTTGGGATGGCAATTATCTTTTGCATCATTTTTTGGAGTGCTGGTTGTATCGCCACTTTTGCAAGAATATTTTTTTGAAAATTCACAAAAACTAAATGCTGCATTTAAATTATTTTTCGAAACCCTTAGTGCTCAAATAGCAACTTTGCCGCTAATAATTTTTAATTTTGGCGCAGTAAGTATGGTGTCGATAATCGCAAATATGTTAGTTTTACCATTTGTGCCAATTGCAATGCTTTTTGTATTTTTAACAGGAGTTTCTTCTTCGTTTTCGCCTCTCGCTCAATTTTTTGGGTTTATTTCAGACTTAATCTTAAAATATTCGATCTTTATTATAGAATGGTTTTCGAAAATCAAAGGCGCACAAATTGAGTTTAAACTGGATTTTTCTGGGCTAATTATTTTTTACGGTTGCTTAATAGCTGTAGTTGCATTTCTTTCTGTGGTTTGCTACAAAGATAGAAAGCATAATATTGAAAACACTTTAAGCGAATGAATTTATGTGATATAATAGTTTTGTGAAAAATTTCGAAAGAGAAATAAATTCTACCGAAGAGATGATAGAATTTGGAAGAGAAATTGGTTCGAATCTTGAGGGAGGTTCAGTTCTGGAGCTTATTGGCGATGTTGGCGCTGGAAAAACTACATTCACGAAAGGTCTTGCTCTCGGTTTGGGGGTTTTTGAAACGGTGCAGAGCCCAACTTTTACCATTTCGAGGGTTTATGAAGGGGATAATTTAACACTTTCGCACTATGATTTTTATAGATTGAATGATTATGGAATTATGAAAATGGAGTTGGCTGAAAACTTAAGTGATCCACAGAACATTACGGTAGTAGAGTGGGCTGGAGAGCTGGCTGATATTTTACCAAAAAAACACTTAAGGCTAATTTTTGAAAGTGTAAGTGAAGATAAGCGATTGGTTAAAGTTAGGGAAGTTAGATGATTTTATTTTTAGACACTTCAACGGGGAATTGCCGAATTTGGCTTGGCGAAGATAGTTTCGAAAAAGAGCTAAATAGAAATATGGCAAGAGATATTTTAAAATTTTTAGAGGATAGTCTTAGGGATATCGGAAAAAATTATAAAGACTTAGATGGAATTGGTTTTTTTGCCGGGCCTGGTAGTTTTACAGGCTTAAGAATTGGTGCTTCAGTTGCAAACACTTTAGCTGATGGATTAAATATTCCGATCGTTGCTATAAAAAAAGAAGACGAAAATGACAATTGGCGACAAAAAGCTCTCGAAAAATTAAAAAATAATGAAAATGATAAAATTGCACTACCTTTTTATGGTAGAGGTGCAAACATAACGAAACCGAGGAAATAATGAAAGATAGAATTTCGATAATAGTTGGGAAAATTATTCAGTTTGTATCAAGGTTGCGCGGAGGTGGATCTGCACTACCGGGTCTTGTGGTTGAAAAAATAAACCCAAATTTCATTGGTAACATGTTGGGTAATTTGGAACACGGGGTTGTGGTTATCAGTGGAACAAATGGAAAAACTACCACAACTAAAATGGTTGTTGAGCTGCTCGAAAGCCAAGGAATGAAAGTTTTTTCGAATAAGACTGGTTCAAATTTTGTTCGTGGCGTTGGGGCTGCACTTCTTTCGGAGTCGAGCTGGGCAGGCAAGTTAAATGCAGATATTGCTGTCTTAGAGCTTGATGAAGCACATGCAACACATTTTGTTAAATTGGTTAAACCTCGTTATTCTTTATTACTAAATGTGATGCGTGATCAGCTCGATCGGTTTGGTGAAATTGATTATACGGCAGAGCTTCTTAAAAAAATTGGTGAAAATACTACTAAAAGTGTAGTTTTAAATGCAAACGATACTCTTTTGGGCAAGAAGGCTTTTTCGAAAAATTTTTCGAATGTTGTTAAATTCGGGTTTGATCAAAGATTAGCGGAATTTTTCCCTAATGATGATGAAATGCACAGTGAAAATATTAAAAAGGCTCGCCGAAAGATTTCTACAGATGTTTTGTTGGATGGTTTTTCTGAGAACTCTGCAGATATTGTTTGGGGTGGAGAAGTAAAACGGTTTAATCTTAAAATTAGTGGAATTCATAATATTTTAAACCTCACGGCTGCTATCGCTTTGGTTGATGAGATTTTGAAATCCGAAAATATAAAGATTAATAAGACAAAGATTATTTCTGCCGCTGGAAAAATTTTGCCAGCGTTTGGTCGTGGTGAAAAAATTAAAATTAAAGGTAAGACAATAGAAATTATGCTGGTAAAAAATCCGGCTGGTTTTCGAATCAATTTAAAGAATTTTAACCCAGAGGATTATAGCACAATGATCGCAATAAATGACAACTATGCCGATGGCCGTGATATGAGTTGGCTTTGGGATGTTGATTTTTCAGTCTTGAAAGATGCCGGCGTTCAGGAAATAACTGGTTCGCGCGCTTATGATATGGCTGTTCGTTTGTTTCATGATGCGGTTCCTTTCGAGGAGGAAAACATTGATACTGATATTCCCGAAGCGGTTAAAAAATTTGTTACAGACAAGAGTAAAAATAAAAGAATTTATGCAACCTATACTGCGATGCTTGAGATTCGAAAAGAACTTTCGAAAATGGCAGAAATGGAGAAAATCTTATGAACCTAAAAGTACTATGGCTTTATGCTAAGGATATGAATATCTACGGTGATTATGGGAATATTCTAGCGCTAAAAAAACAAATGGAGCTGCGTGGAATTAGTTTTGAGATTATTGAATATAATCCAGGCGATGTTTTTCCGGAAGACGTAGATATTATTATTGGCGGCGGTGGTCAAGATTCAGGTCAAGGGCGGATTCAAGATGACTTGTTAAAAATTGCCCCAAAGTTAAGAAAACTTGCAAGTAACGGTGTTCCGATGCTGGTAGTTTGTGGTCTTTATCAACTTTTTGGGAATTCTTTCGAAACAGTTAGTGGTGAGAAAATAAAAGGCATTGGTATTTTTAGGGGTGTTAAAACGATTGGCGGTAGTCAACGAATGATTGGAAATATTGTTGAGAATTCTGATCAATTTGGTGAAATTATCGGCTATGAAAACCATAGCGGAAAAACTTATCTTTCAGAACATGTTAAGCCTTTGGCAGAAGTGAAGATTGGTGCCGGTAATTTACCAGATGGCGAATTTGAGGGTGCTTGCTATAAAAACGTTATCGGAACGTATCTTCACGGCTCGCTCTTACCTAAAAATCCAGAAATATCTCTATTTTTAATTGAGCAGGCGTTAAAGAATAAGGATTATGATATGCCAAAAATTCTGTATGGGAATATTCGAAAAGCTAACGTACTCAAAAGAATAACTAATAATGCTCGTGAAATTGCAAAAAAATGTCCACGATAGCACTTGATTTTTTGGGCAATATTTGTTAAAATAGTTTGGTATTGGGATGTCGCCAAGTGGTAAGGCACCAGGTTTTGGTCCTGGCATTCGGGGGTTCGAATCCCTCCATCCCAGCCAAACGAAATTATTTAAAAGCTACTCTTTAAAGGGTAGCTTTTGACTTTATGCGGATTATATGCTATAATATAGGTATGTTTCTTGATAATATCAAGAAAAGAACTTTTGGAGGTCAGATAAATGAAACGGAAACAAATGAAAAAGGAAATCAAAGAAAGATTTCTGGCAGGAGTTAAGTTTATTGTTGTCATAGGGTTATTGCTTTTATCTTTGAGCTATGCCGGTTTTTTAAACTGGACCAAAACTCTTCGAAAAGTAAATGACACCCCTACTACAATTGTAGCTAAAAAGACAACCAAGAAGGTTGATGTTGCAAACAGTATAGCTAGCGAAATGCAAAATAGAAAAGAATCATTACGGAAAAAACTATCCTATCGAGAAGATGGTAAAGAGAAAATTTTTTACGATGTGAGCTATGGTGGGGATGAAGATTCCACTAATCCTGAGGAAATTCTTGGTACGTTAGAAGTGCCGAAAGTGGGAATTGATATGCCAATATTTGATGGAATTGGATCAACTGCAAGCTCGCCAAATGGTGATTATAATCGATTATTTAATGCCGTTACTGTTCGAGCATATCAAGAACTTGGTGTTTCAAATTTTGTAGTAGCTAGCCATACCTATAATGTAAGAGGGTCCGTAAACCATTCTAAAGATTGGTTTACTCCGCTTTTGACTGATGAGAGTGGGGTTGTTACGGATAAAATTTCAGAACTAAAGCTTAAGAAAGGTGATGAAATTTTTATCACAGAAAATTCTACGGGCTGGAAATATACTTTTAAGGTTTCGAAAATTTCATTTGGAGAGAAGGGAAACTCAGAAAATATTGTGTATGAAGATGTTAATTATGATAATCTTTCAGCGCATGTCGGAGAGCCAATGATTACTCTTCAGGGTTGCTCCGGGGAAAATGATTTGCTTTTCGTGAGAGGAACTTTGGAAAAAATTGAAGATCCTAAATCTGGGGAAACTTACAAGCCTTAAACAGATAAACCATTCGATAAGAATGGTTTTTTATAACGCCATAAAAAAGAACCGCTAATCTTTCGAAAAGCGATTCTAGGTAATTTCTTTTTGGTGATCTTACCGGGAATCGAACCCGGATTGCCAGGATGAAAACCTGGTGTCCTAACCGTTAGACGATAAGACCATCGAGCTGAGCTTTGGGGTGATAAAGCAGCAACTCATTACTATTCTAGCAGATTACAAAAAATAAATCAACCCCTTTTTTAATAAAAATAAAAGTGTTATAATAGAAAAGTATGGAAAATAATGTTTACAAACGAACAAAGATTTTGGCTACGATCGGCCCAGCGAGCGACAGCCCTGAAATGATCGAAAAACTTATTAACGCAGGAATTAACGGTGCACGATTGAACTTTTCACATGGTTCATATGAGGAGCATGCTGCAAAAATTAAAGCAGTTCGCGAAATTAGCAAAAAGCTTGGCCGAGAAGTTGCAATTTTGCAAGACTTGCAAGGTCCAAAGATTCGTCTTGGAGATATCGTAGATAACCGTTTCGATGTTGTTGAAGGCGATGAGTTGGTTCTTGACTATGCAATTCAGCAACACGATGGATCAGCTAATTTGCCAGTTCAATATAACTTGGCAGAAAAAGTTAAAATTGGTGAACCTGTTTATATCTTTGACGGTAAGGTTCGAACAGAAGTTATTGATATTCCTTCAAATACTGCAATTAAGTTGCGAGTTTTGAATAAAGGAACTTTGATGAGTCGAAAAGGTCTAAATCTACCAGATACCGATTTTGGTGGTGATGTTATTACTGAAAAAGACATGCGAGATCTTGAATTTGGCGCAACTCAAGATATCGATTATGTAGCAATGAGCTTTGTGCAAACTGCTGAAGATATTGAACACGTTCGCCAACTTCTTGTTAGCCACAATAGTGAAGCTCAAGTTATTGCGAAAATCGAAACTAAAAAAGCCGTTTCAGACGAAGAACTTGAAAAAATTGTTCTTGCTGCTGACGGTGTGATGATCGCTCGTGGTGATATGGCTTACGAAGTTGCTCCAGAAGTTGTGCCAATTATTCAACGAAAAGCTGTAGCGCTTTGTCGTCACCATGGTAAAATTTCAATTGTTGCAACTCAAACTATGGGTTCAATGGTTGATAATCCACAGCCTTCACGTGCTGAAGTGTCAGATGTTGCAAATGCAGTGATTCAGGGTGCAGACGTTGTGATGCTTTCAGATGAATCTGCAACTGGTAAATATCCAGAAGAAACTGTAAAGGCAATGCGTGACGTGATCATGTATACGCAAGAACATGCGGCAGTTTCTCCAATTGATGATATCGTAGAGCGTGGCGAAGATGAAGCTTTGAACGCTATCTCGCTTGTTGCTGTTGAGCTTGCTGAACAGATCGATGCCGATGCTTTGATTGTTGAAACTAAATCTGGCCAAACTGCTGCGACTGTTGCCGCAAATCGCCCAGCACTTCCAATCTACGCTGTGACAAGTTCAAGCCGTGTTGCTCAACAACTAGGTTTAAACTATGCAACCAGAAGCTTTATTCGTCCAGATGGTGAATTTGCTGGTCTTGAATTAGCGAAAGAACTTAAAGCCAATGGAACATTTGGATCAAAAGAAAATATTACGGTTGTTATTGTTTCTGGACGTCAACCTGGTTTGGTTGGTGGAACAGACACTATCCGTGTTCGAACAGTTTAATATAGATATATGTCTTAATAAGACTCGTTCAAAATATAAAAATAGCCCTTCAAGTCCGAAAGGCTATTTTTAATTATTCTGAAATTATTGTTCCGAGATTTTTAGCAATTGCATCTTGAGCATTTTCTAAACTTGTAATTATAGACTTTTTACCAGTTTTTGCGAATTTTAGAGATGCTTGAATTTTTGGTAGCATAGATCCGGCGCCAAACTGACCTTCGCTGATGTATTTTTCTGCTTCACTTGGAGAAATCATATTTAAGGATTGTTGATTTTCTTTTCCAAAGTTTATCATTGCGTTGTCTACCGCTGTTAAAATTAGAAGAATGTCAGCGTTGATTTTTTCTGCTAATAATTCGGCGGCAAAGTCTTTGTCAATTACGGCATCAACCCCTTCAAAAGATCCTTTGCCAGTCGAAACGACCGGGATTCCACCACCGCCAGCCGCAACTACAATTGCTCCTGTTTTCATTAAATCGGTAATTGTTTCACTCTCAAGAATATGGATTGGTTTAGGTGATGGAACAACCCTTCGCCATCCGCGTCCAGAATCTTCTTTCACAACATAGCCTTTTTCATGCGCAACTTTTTGAGCTTCTTCTTCTGAATAGAATGGTCCAATAGGTTTTGTTGGATTTTGGAAAGCTTGATCCTCTTTTGAAACTTCAACCTGTGTAATAATTGTCGCGGCATTTTTTAAAATTCCATTTTTCGAAAGTTCTTCTTGAAGCGCTTTCTGAATCCAGTAGCCAATCATTCCTTGTGTCATCCCAACGCTTACATGAAGGGGCATTGCTGGAGTTGACGGCGAATTTCCGGCCTCTTCGTGAAGAACTAAATTACCAACTTGCGGACCATTACCATGTACAATAACCAATTCATGACCGTCTTTAATTAGGGGGATTAATTTTTGGACAGTTTCTTTAGCGACTTCTTCCTGGATTTGAGCGGTTAGCTCACCATTTTTTTGTAATGCGTTTCCGCCAAGGGCAACAACAATTTTTGACATATTTATTTTTCCTTTTTATTTTTTCAATACTTGTACTTGAATTATAGCATAAACTTTTATAAATGTCAACACCATGTTATAAATATAAAAAATGAGCAACTTGTAGGGTATGCTCATCTAGATAATTTCTATGGTCGGGGTGAAAGGACTCGAACCTTCGACCTCACGGTCCCAAACCGCGCGCGCTAGCCAACTGCGCCACACCCCGAGATTTACTCGAAATATACAACTATTATAGCGTATATTCTTTGAAAAATCAAGAAAAAAATGCTATTTTGAATATTTTTTTCGCCACTCGTCTATTTTAGCATGATGACCACTTAACAGGACTTCAGGAACTTTCATACCTCTAAAGTTTGCCGGGCGTGTAAATTGGGGAAATTCTAAGTTGTCGCCGTCAGAATAACTTTCTATTTCGGTTGATTTTTCACCACCAAGAACACCAGGAATTAATCGCACAATACTATCAATAACTATCATTGCTGGAATTTCGCCACCAGTTAAAATAAACTTTCCTATGCTAATTTTTTCGTCAACAATTTCGAAAATACGCGAATCAAAACCTTCATATCGCCCACATAAAATAATCAAGTCTTCATGTGCGGCAGCTTTTTCTTGGGCTTTTTTTTGATTCCAAATATTTTCACTTGGTGTCATCGCGATAATTTTTGCATTTGGTGTTTTCTTTTTTGCGAATTCTATGGCTTCGAACAAGGGTTCAGGCTTTAAAAGCATACCATCTCCACCACCGTAGGGAATATCGTCAACCTGTTTTCGAGAACCAATTCCAAAATCTCGAAGATTGATAATCTCAAAAGAAACCACTCCTTGTTTTTGCGCCTTCCATATCATGGCGTTATTCAGGACGGGTTCAAACATTTCAGGGAAAAGAGTGATAACTTGAATTTTCATTACTATATTTTAGCATTTTTCTATTATTTTTGCAAAAAAGAGGAAACTAAAAATCCAGCCACAGTATATCGGCTGGATTTTTAACAAGTATAAGCTCTCAAACTTTCCTTTAGTTTGCTCGCATAGAGCTTTGACTTTTTTGTTTCCACAGTTCTTTCGAAACTTGAAACTCCACTTGCAAGCTTCAAATTGAACTACTTATATTATAACGCAATATCGTCCAATTCTGCAAGCTCTTTTCTTGTCTGATCTGCGAAAGTGCTTTTGTTTTCCACAGCTTCATCTGTTGTGTTTTCCACAGCTTCATTTTTTTCTTCATTATCGCTGATTTTTAGATTGTAGTGGGCGTTATTTTTTAGAGCCAATGCGCGGAGAAGCGCCCTAAGGCTTTGTGCAGTTGCACCTCGACGTCCGATGATTCTACCTAGGTCTTCCTTGTTTACACTAAGAGTTAGTAAAACGCCTTTTTCGTCGATTGTTCGTTCGACTTTAACGTCTTCAGGATTTTCAACTAAATTTTTAACGATATATTCAACAAACTGTTGGTCAATTGTCATTGTCAGATACTCCTTTTATTCAGTTTATGCTTTAATTTTATCATTTTTCTTACGATTTTTCAACCATTCAATATAAATGAAGATTGCCGTAAAAATAGTCATTAACACTATATAGAGCGCGAAAGCCCTTCCTGAAAGAACACTAATTTCGATGAGTTTTCGAAATAGAATGGCCGTCGCAATAAACGCACCGATTGACCAAGTGAGTAGTAGAATCCGCCAAATATTGAGAGGTAAACAAGCTCGAATGACGGATAGCATTCCGATTGATCCGAGAAGATAGTAGGAAACGGTTGAAATTTCTTGTGCAATCCAACCATTTGCTGCACCCCAAATTCGCACAAAGATTACAGAAAATACAACCATTAAAGCGCTAGGTAAAGCCATTAAGAGTGATTTTTTAATAAAGTCCTTTTCAACTGGGCGAATATTTTTTTCGAAAGTTAATACGAATGGCGGAAAGCCTTCAACGAACTGGTCGATAAGCGTTATCTGAATAGGAATGAATGGAAAAACTAGAAGTAGGTTTTTGTCGAAAAGAAGGGCGCTCAAAATACAAATTATCGCCAAAATAAATGAGTAAATTGTTTTAATAAAGAAGATTGGCGCAATTCGAGCAATGTTGTTTACAACTCGACGGCCTTCGAAAAGAATTTCCGGTAAATCATTAAAATCAGAATTTAGAAGAACTAGGTTGGCTATCTGACGGGTTGCAGGGTCTCCTTCGGCCATTACGATTGAGCAGTCGGCCTCGCGCAAGGCCAGGATGTCATTTACACCATCACCAGTCATTGCAGTCGTGCGACCAGCTTTTTTGAGTGTTTGAATAATTAATTTCTTTTGGTGTGGTGAAACTCGACCAAAGATTGCGGTTTTTTCAGCAATTTTTTTAAGCTCAGCGTCTTTAACCTTCGAGCAGTCAATGTAGCTTTCGAAATTTACGAAACCAGCTTTTTTTGCAATATTCGAAACGGTAATAGGGTTATCGCCAGATATAATTTTTAGATCAATTTTCTGTGAGCGGAGATATTCTAGTGTTTCGCGAGCCCCTTCACGAATAGGGTCAGTGATTTCGATTAGGGCTAGTTTTGAGATTTTTTCAGGCATCTTGATATTTTTATTATCGATTTTATCTTTCGAAAATGCCAAGGCTAGAATACGGGACCCTCTTTTTAGTGCTTCATTCGCTTGCTTTAGAGTTTCGCCAAAAATCATTTCAGGTGCGCCTAGAAATAATGTTCCGACACCTTCGATCTGCATTGATCCCCACTTTCGATCACTTGAAAAAGGGATGATGTTCGTAGCATTGAGATCAGTTTTTGTTTTTGAAGAATATTTGCGAATTGCTTGAGCTGTCGGATTGCTATCTTCGCTAAATTTCATATAAGTCGCTAGAAAGGTGTTGACTTCTTCTTCTGAAAACTTTCGTGAAAGATTATACAAGTTCTCAACTTTCATTTTTCCTTCAGTGATCGTGCCGGTTTTATCAAGACATAGGGTGTCAACGCGGGCGAGGGTTTCAACGGAATACATTTCTTGAACAAGAACTTTTCGAAGGCCAAGTTTGATTACTGCAGTTAGTAATGAGGTGATTGTGAGAAGAGCAATTCCTTTCGGAAGCATACCTAAAAGCGGGGTTGATGTGTAAATTACAGCGGTTTTAACAGGAAGAGCTTTAATTATTAGGGCTTCGAAAAACAAAGCTAAACCAAATGGGATGATAATTTTACTAG
>CAUUHU010000013.1:0-16131 GCA_963545035.1 uncultured Candidatus Saccharibacteria bacterium
GTATAGATTTTAGCATTTTTTTAGTCAAAAATCAAAAGTTGAATTTTTAGTTTGCTTGTGTTAAAATGGGGCTAATGAGTAAAATTGCAAAATACTTAAATGGACACATTATCGGAGAGGTTTCGGCTCGCGAAACCAGGTTAAAACAATTCTCGATAGATCGCAGCTTTCTTAAAATCAAGCCAGATTTAGTGGTTTATCCAAGATTTAATGAGGATATTCAAAAGATTATGCGTTTTTCTTGGCAATTAGCCGAGAAAGATTATATTTTTGGTGTAACTGCGCGTGGCTATGGCGGAAGTACTGATGGGTCCTCAATTGGAAAAGGTATTATTCTTGATATTTCTCGTCACCTTGATAAAATTAAAGAACTCGATTTACGCTCGAAGACAGTTCAGGTGCAAGCCGGTGCTAATTTTCAAAAATTAAAACTTGCAATAGCATCCCAAGCAATGGATATTCCGCAAAGTCCCGCAGGAGAACGGTTAACTGTTGGCGGTGCGATCGCAATGAATTTGCCTGCAGAAAAATACAACTATGGTGAATTAGTTGATTTTATTGAAGAGCTTGAGGTTGTTTTAAGTAATGGTGATATTATCAATATAGGTAAGATTTCACGTAAAGAATTAAGCGAAAAGACTGCTCTTTCTAGTTTTGAGGGCGAGATTTATCGTAAAATTGATGCATTAATTGAAGATAATTACAGCTTAATTCAGAAAATAGACAAAGATTCTAGTTTTGGATATTCTGGAATTGCCGATGTAAAGAATGAAGACGGGACTTTTAATCTAATTCCATTATTTTTTGGTTCCCTTGGAACTCTTGGTGTTATAACAGAGGCGCGAATTAAAACCGAATATATAACTAACGAAACCAATTTTATGGTTGTTGGTTTTTCGAATCGTGATGATGCACGAGATTTTAATGATGAAATTGCAAAGTTTAGCCCAGATATTGTTGAGCTCTATGATGGAAAAATGTTTGAAGCTGCTGTAGCTTCGGGCAAAAAATACCAATTTTACTTAGATAGAAATTCGCAAAAATTAGCTACAAAACTGGTTGTTGTGGTTGGAATTACAGACAAGACGACAAAAAAGATTCTTTCAAAAATGAATAAAATTCAAAAGATTTCGACTAAATTTGAAGGTTCAACAGTTTGGATTCCTGGCGATGATGAATTTTCGAAAGCTGAAATGGAATCAATTCGGGATGTTCGTGAAATTCTACGTGCAAGAAGTGGTGTTATAAAACAAGAAATTTACCCAATCCAAGGTGTTTATGTACCCATGGAAAGGTTTGAGACATTTTATTTAGGGCTTCAGAAGTTAGCTTTGCAGTATAGTATTCCGGCACCTATTCAAGGTTCAGCTCTAACTTCTATATTTGAAATTCTCGCAGAATTTGATTTTTCAAAAGTTACCGACCGGCAAAAAGCGTTACGATTTGTTGCTGACCTGGGTGCTTTGCTAGCTAAAGTTGATGGCGAGTTTGCGTATGGTGCTGGTGAAGGGCGAATTTATGGCCACTTCGTCGCAAGAAATGTTGGTGAAGAGATTGAAGATATCTTCTCGCAAATTAAAGACATTTTTGACCCAATGCATATTTTAAATCCTGGGGTGAAGGGTCGCCCAGATACAAAAGAATTAGTTAAATCTATTCGAAATGGAAAATAGACCAAATTTTGAAACAGGCGAGGGTTTGACCGCCCAAAATGATACTCGAAATGTTATTGATAGGTATAAGGGTTTGTCAGTAGCAGAGATTAAAGACGATCTTAATCGCTCGCGTCATGATTTTCATGTTGCGATTGAGAATTTTCAGCATGATTTTAACATTGGTACTATTGCTCGAAATGCGAACGCTTTTAATGCTGCAGGAATTCATATTATTGGTCGTCGACATTGGAATCGTCGAGGAGCAATGAAAACAGAAGCCTATATGAATATTTTTCATCATGAAACTGTTGCGAAGTTTATGGATTGGACCAAACAGAATAATCTAAAATTGATTGCGATAGATAATCAAAAAGGCTCAAAAAAACTGAACGAGATTGAGTTAGAAAAAGGATCGATCTTGGTGTTTGGTAATGAAAGTGATGGGCTTTCGAAAGAAATGGTTGAGGCTTGTGAAGAGATGGTTGCTATCGAGCAATTCGGATCAACTAGAAGTGTTAATGTTGGCGTGGCTAGTGGGATTTTAATGTACGAATTTGTTCGGCGAAATTATTTGACAAAGTAGATTTTTGATGATATACCATTAAGTATAGGCATTGTAGCTAGTAGTCAATGGGATTATCGTAATTAATATTTTGGGCGTTTCGGCGCTCTTTTTTGCTTTAAAAAATAGGGTATGTTATAATAAAAATGTATGAAGACAAAAGTAAAGAATATTTCAGACGTAAAAGTTGAGCTTACAATTTCTCTTGGAGTTGAAGAATTAAAAGCTGCTGAGCAAGTTGCGTTAACTAAACTTGCAAAAGAAGTTAAAATTGAAGGATTTCGAAAGGGTAAAGCACCTCTTGAAATGGCTGCAGCACAAGTTGATCCAAATGTTCTTGGTCAAGAAGTTATCGAAAACGCACTTTCGAAAGCTGTTGCTGAAGCCTTTTTGAAGGAGAAAATTCAGGCAATTAACCGACCCGAGGTTGATGTTAAAAAATTTATTCCTGGAACAGAGCTTGAATTTACAGCTACTTCAGAGATTATGCCAAAAGTTGAATTAGGCGATTATAAAAACTTGAAGGTTAAAAAAGAAAAAGTTTCAGTTAGCCAAAAAGAAATCAATGAAACGATTGATCAAATTTTGAAGAATTTCGCTGAGAAGAAAGAAGTTAAGCGTGCCGCGAAAGAAGGTGATGAAGTTGTTATCGACTTCTTGGGTAAAAAAGATGGTGTGGCTTTTGATGGTGGAAAGGCTGAAAAATTCCCACTTGAGCTTGGTTCGAAATCATTCATTCCTGGCTTTGAAGAAGGATTGATTGGTAAAAAGGCGGGCGATGAACTTTCTCTTGATTTGAAATTCCCTAAAGACTATCATGCAAAAGATTTGGCTGGAGCAAAAGTTGTATTTGAAGTTAAAATCCATGAAGTTCGCGAGAATGTTTTGCCTGAAATCAATGAAGAATTTCTTTCGAAATTAGGTGAATTTAAAACCAAAGAAGAATTCGAAAAGCAAATTAAAGAAGATCTTAAAACTCAAAAACAAGCCGAAGCTGATGACAAATTTAAAGATGAACTTGTAAAGAAACTTGCTGAAGTTTCGAAAGTTCCTGTTCCTGAAACTTTGCTTGAAGATCAAAAACAAAGTATCGAAATGGATATGCAACAAAACTTGATGTATTCAGGTCTATCTTTGGATGATTACCTAAAGAGAATGGGTAAAACTCGTGAAGAATGGCTAGAGAACGATGTTAAGGCTGTTGCTGAATCTCGTGTTAAATCTGGCTTAGCTTTAGCTGAGCTTTCGAAAGTTGAAAAAATTCAATCTAGCGTGGATGAACTTGATGCGCGAATCGCTCAACTAAAAGAACAATACGGTAATAGTAAAGAGGTTGTAAAGCAACTTTCTTCTGACGATGTTCGCCGTAATTTAGCAAATCAAATTTTGACTGAAAAAACAATCGATCTATTGGTTAAATTAAATTCTTAATTGAATATATAAAAACAAGCTCAACTCAAAGGGCTTGTTTTTAAATTGGAAATAAAATATAATGGGAGAAGTTTAGTACCTTAGGAGGTGAAGAAAATGGTTTCTTTAGAAGAAGCAATTGAAGATACGTCATTTAGCCTTCAAAATTTAACCCCAGTTTACAAGAGAATAGTTCTTTCGATAAAAGAGATAAACTGGTTAGATGTAATTTATTACGATCTTCGGATTGGTTATGCGGTTATTGATTCAAAACTTGATTGTACAGGGGTTTTATTGCCTGGAAGGGGGAGTAATAAATCAAGGATTTCGTTTAGCTTTTTGATAGAAAGTAACGAACTGGTGAACTTAGAGTGTTCCGATAAGATAGTTGAGAATATTCTTATTAAAACAATTCAAGATTGTCTTGGATATAATGTTTTTAAGCCGATCAAAGAAGTAAAGATTGGAGGTAAATATAGGCATTATTGTGGTGAGGAATTTATTGTTAAAAATATTTCCCAACATACGGATCATGATGAAAAATTGGTGAATTACCAAAAAATTGGTGAAGAAGAAATCTGGTCACGCCCAATAGAAACGTTTACTGATGGACGATTTCAGCCAATGGACTAAAAGCTTGCAAATTTTGCAGGCTTTTATTTTTTGTCCTTGACGAAATGTTTTGGTTGTGATAGAATTAAAAGGTAGTCGGCCAGCAGGTCGGCATTTTTCATAAGAAAATACTTTGAAAGGATAAAATGGAAGATCTAAATGTTAAACAAATGATGTTAGCTGCAAAAAACATTGCTGCTGAAAAAAACTTACCTGAAGAGAAAGTTTTAGAAGTTATAGAAATGGCAATTGCTGCAGCATGGCGCCGCGAAAATGGAAATCGCGACCAGAATGTTCGTGCTGAACTTAATACTGAAACTGGTGATGCAGAAGTTTTTGTTCAATATGAGGTTGTTGATGGCGAGGAAGCTTATAACATCAACAATGAAATTTCACTTGAAGATGCAAAAGAGCTTGACCCGAATGCTGAAGTTGGCGAAATTGTTGAAGAGAAATTCCCTGTTGAAACTTTTGGTCGAGTTGCTGCACAAACTGCAAAACAGGTTGTATTACAACGGCTTCGTGAAGCTGAGCGCGAAATTATTCTTGAAGAATATGAAGATAAGGTTGGTACGATCGTAAGTGGATCTGTTTCGAAAATTGATCAACGATTTGTTCGAATTGATCTTGGTAAAGCAACTGGAGTTATGCCACTTCGTGAACAAATTAACGGGGAATACTTTAGCGTTGGTCAACGAGTTAAAGTTTTAATTAAAGAGATTGAGCGTGAAGGTCGTGCGCCAGAATTGATTCTTTCTCGTGCGGATGCTAAATTTGTTGAAAATCTTTTTGAACAGGAAGTGCCTGAACTAGAAACTGGAATGGTTGAAATTGTGGCAATTGCTCGTGAGGCTGGTCGTCGAACAAAAATGGCTGTTCGTTCAATGATGAACGGAGTTGATCCAGTAGGAACTTTTGTTGGTAGTCGCGGAGTGCGTGTTCAGTCAGTTATGAATGAGATTGGTGAGCGCGAAAAAATCGATATTATCACATGGAGCGAAAATCCGAGTGAATTTATTCGTGAAGCCCTAAACCCAGCCGAGGTTATTGAAGTTCAAATTAAACCTACTGGTGAAAATGAGAAAAAACGTGCAATTGTGCTCGTTAATGAAGATCAACAAAGCATTGCAATTGGTCGCGCAGGTCAAAATGTTCGTCTCGCTAGTCGATTAACAGGCTATGAGCTTGATATTGAGCTTGCTAAACCAGCTGAAAAGAAGCCTCGTGGAAATGTTGAAGACGGGCTGTTTAGCGCTTTAAACGAAGCTACCGAGAGTGAAGTTGTTGAAAATCTTGATGGCGATGAAAGTGATCGGGAAAAGTTTGGTGGTGAAGACCAATAAAACCTTAAAAGCTAGCAGGGGTTGACTGCTAGCTTTTCTTATGTTATAATTGTTGCATTGGCTTTGGGCAACCAAAGTACTTAAAAAAGGAGGCATTGATATGCATAAGAAACGTAAAAACTTAAAAGTTGTTATTCCAGCAGCAGGAAATGGTACACGTGGATATCCAGCAACTACAGGATTTGCTAAAGAGTTATTACCATTACCCTTTGAGGGCTATTTACAAAATTCAATTGTGGTTTTGGTTGAAAAACTGGTTCAGGCTGGAATTAATCCTAAAAATATTGCAATTGTTATTAGCCCTGAAAAAACTTCAATAGAAAGTGTTTTCGAAAGTAAAGAATCAATTGTCGAAGAACTTCAAAGCAAAGGAAAACATGATTTTGCCGAAAAAGTTAAACGAGTTGAATTTTTAGCGCCAGCGAAATTTATCCAGCAAGATTGTGAATTCTATGGTAATCAAGCGCCGATTTCAACCCCAGAAACGTTGGAGTTTATTGGGGAAAATGACTTTGGTTACTTTTTCCCTGATGATATTTTCGCTACAATGGGCAAAAATGAATTCGAACAGATCTTTGAATCCTACGAAAAATACGGTGGAAGCATTCTGCCTGTTAAACAGGTGCAAGATGATATTGAATATTCGAAATATGCGATTGTTGTAGGTGAAATTATTCATCGCCCGCGAAACAAAGACGATAATTTGGTTTTAGAAGTTGAAAAAATCGACGAAAAACCAGGTTTTGAAAACGCTAAAAGCGAGCTTGCAAGTGTTCGCGGAGCGATTTTCGAAAATGAACTCATTAAATATATGAGTGATTATGCGGAAAATTTTGACGGAAACGGCGAGTTGATGTATCAGATTCCTGTACAGAAGGCAATGAATGATGGAATGAAATTCCATGCGGTTCGAATCAACGGATTGTATTGCGATACTGGAAACTGCTACGATTATGCTTTAGCAGTCCCAGCGATGATGATGACTAAAGACCGTGAAAAATACATCAAAGATTTGAAGAAAGTTATTGAATATTTTGAAAGCCTCTAGTAAAAAATAAACGCTCAGTAATGAGCGTTTTTTAAATTCCTTCGTGTTGAAGTAGCCAACTTTTGCGATTTTGCCCGCTATTGTAGCCGCCAAAATCCATGTCTTTAGTGAGAACTCGATGGCAAGGAATAATTATTGAAAGTTTATTGGCGTTTAGAGCATTACCAACTGCGCGGATTGCATTTGGATTTTCGATTTTTTCGGCAATTTCTGAATAAGTTGTAGTTGAGCCTGATCGAACGTTTCGAATTTCTTCCCAAACTTGTTTTTGAAAATCTGTGCCAATCATCTCGATAGGCGTTTGGAATCCGGCAAAAGGATGTTTAAAATAATCTTCAAGTTCGGCGCGAATTTGTTTTATAGGTAAATTTTCGCCTTCAGGAATTTCTGCAATTTCGAAAAAATCTTTAATTTGCTCAAGATCTTTTTCGAAATTATCATTATCTTGAAATTCCAAAAAAACTAAGGCGTCTTCGTTTGCGATTGCAATCATTTCACCCAAGGGGGTTTGAATTTTAGATAATTTCAGTTCACACATTTTAATACAGTAATTATATACAAAAAAAGAATAAAAGTCAAATACGCCCTAAAAATGAATTAAAAGTAAAAAGAGACAAGTTGTTTAAGTATTGGGTTGCCAAGATGTGGTATAATAAGAATATGAATCCTGAAGATTTTCAAGAAATTATTGCAAGAATGAGTGAAAATGCACAGAAAAGTCTGGAACGTGCGGAGTTTTATTCGCGTGAATTTAAAACGGGCTATATTGGAATTGAGCACGTTTTATTAGGAATTTTGGATAATCGCGAATCTTCAGCGACACTTTTGGCGTATAGTTATAACTTAAAATTTGAAAATGTATACGATTTTTTAGTTGAAAGTCCACTTTCAAAACATAGAATACCTGCGCCAGAAGATCCAAATATGAGAATTTTAACTGATCGAGCGGCTTTTGCAATAAAAATGGCAAGTTTGGTTTCTGGGAATTCTGAAGAAATCACTACTAAAAATCTTCTTTTTTCGATAATTAAACAGAAAAATTTACAACTTCAGGTGATGCTTCGAAAAATTGGAACAGATGTCGAGGGGCTTTCGGCGATTTTAGATGAAGAAATGGCAAATGAGGGCGCTGACGATAATATTAGGAATGTTTTTAATTCGATAACAGAAACTGAAGCAGTTCCAAAGCAACAAAGTGGGCGAGAAATAACACTTTTGAAAAAATTTGGTGAAGATTTAACTCAAAAAGCCAAAGATGGTGAGCTTGATCCGGTTATTGGCCGAGAAATTGAAGTTCAGCGGTTGATTACGATTTTATTAAGGCGCACAAAATCAAACCCAGTTTTGATTGGCGAGGCGGGCGTTGGAAAAACTGCAGTAGTTGAACTTTTGGCGCAAAAAATTGCGAGCGGAAAAGTTCCGCATCAGCTAGTGAATAAAAAGATTTTCGAAATTGATCTTGCGGGAATGTTGGCTGGCACGAAATTTCGGGGTCAGTTTGAGGAGCGTTTAAAAAATGTAATTAGTGCGCTTGAGAAACATCAAGAAATTATTGCATTTATTGATGAGATTCACCTATTAACAGGAACTGGTTCGGCGGATGGCGCAATGGATGCAGCAAATATTTTAAAGCCGGCGCTTGCCCGAGGTAGAATTAAACTAATTGGCGCGACGACTTTTGATGAATACAAAAAAACGATAGAAAAGGATTCTGCGTTAACTCGACGTTTTCAATCTATTCAAGTTGATGAACCAAGCTTAAAAGATACACTTGAAATTCTAAAAGGTTTGCGTGAAAAATATGAAAAATATCACGGCGTTGCGATTTCTGATGAAATTTTAAGCGAAATTGTTGATATGAGCGCGCGGTATGTTTTTGATCGCCAAATGCCAGATAAAGCGATCGACACTCTAGACGAAGCTAGTGCGCTGCTTGTAAGTAAAAATTCTCTACATTCGAATAAAATTGTCAATTATTTGCATGAAATTGATGAATTAAAAAAGAAGAAAATGATCGCTGAATTTAGTGAAAAAGATTTAGTTCAAATTTATGAATCGCGAATTTTACAGCTCGAAAAAAAGATTACTGAAGAGAAAAAAAGACGTAGCAAAACTAAAAAAATGATCTTAACTAGCGATTTTGTTGCGAAAGCTATTTCGCTTAAAACGAATATTCCTGTACGGAAGATTTCAAAAAATCAAGCAAAAATACTAAAAAATCTTGAAAAACATCTTTCGAAAAAAGTTATTGGGCAAAGCGAGGCGATTGAGCAAATTTCGAAAGCGATTCGACGCAATAAATCTGGGCTATCAGATGAAAATCGCCCAATCGGTTCGTTTATTTTTCTCGGTCCAAGCGGTGTCGGAAAAACTGAACTTTCGCGCCAGCTTGCCGAGGAAGTATTTGGCGGTTCGAAATCATTGATTAAAATTGATATGAGCGAGTTTGGCGAAAAGCATAAAACTTCGCAGCTTTTAGGTGCGCCTGCTGGCTATGTTGGCTATGGAGAAGGGGGAACCTTAACCGAAAAAATCCGCCGACAACCGTATTCTGTAGTGCTTTTTGACGAGATTGAGAAAGCACACCCCGATGTTTTTAACTTACTTTTACAGCTTTTAGAAGACGGTGAATTAACGGATTCGCAAGGCCGAAAAGTTTCATTCAAAAATACAGTGATTATCTTAACAAGTAATCTTGGTGCGAACGAAATCATGCGCGAAAATTCGCTCGGTTTTGAAGCGGAAAATTCATTAGAAAAAAGCCACGCTAAAAACAAGAAATTAACCAAAAAAGCGCTTTCGAAATTCTTAAAACCTGAACTTTTAAATCGTTTTGATGGAATAATTACATTTAAGCCGCTTTCGAAAAAGGAAATTGGTCAAATCTTTGAGTTGCTTCTAGCTGATTTGAATAATCGATTGTTGCGAAAGGGTTTGAATTTGAAGGTTCGAAAAGCTGTTAAAGATAGGATTATTGAAAAGGGTTATGATAGCAAAAATGGCGTAAGGCCACTTCGGCGAACAATTGAAGATTTACTTGAATATCCTTTAGCTGAAGAAATCTTAGATAAAAATCCGCCAGAAGGAACACAATTTATTGCAGTTATGCGAAAGGGTGAAATTAAGATTGAAATTTCGAAAGAATAAGGAGAAGTATGAAAGATAATTTAAAAAACTATTTAGTGCCGACCGTTGTTGAAGAAACGAATAGGGGCGAGCGTGCGTTTGATATTTATTCGAGACTTTTAAATGAGCGTGTGATTTTTTTGGGCGAAGAAGTGAATTCACACACGGCAAATGTTGTGGTGGCGCAACTTCTTCATTTGGCATATGAGAATCCAGATGAAGATATCAAGCTCTATATAAATAGTCCAGGCGGAAGCGTATATGACGGTTTGGCAATTTATGACACAATGAATTTTATTAAGCCAGATGTTCAAACAATAGGGATTGGCTTGCAGGCTTCAATGGGTGCATTTTTGCTTTCGGCGGGTGCAAAGGGTAAGCGTGCAGTGCTGCCAAATGCTCGAGTGATGATTCATCAGCCCTCAAGCGGTACACGCGGAAAAATCACCGATCAAGAAATTGATTTGCGTGAAGGACTTCTTTTGAAGGAAAAACTTGCACAAATTCTTTCGAAAAACACTGGCCAAGATTTCGAAAAGCTCAAAAACGATATGGAGCGAGATTATTGGATGAGTGCTGAAGAGGCTGTTGAATACGGTTTGGTTGATAAAATAATCAAGCAAGAAAAATAGCCTTGCGAACAAGACTATTAGTAATTGTATCCGTCTATTGGAGTTACCTTTTCTCCGATAGCGGATTTTTTAAGAGCTTTTAGCCGTTTGAATTCTGTTTTTGAAACAGGGACAGGCCAAATTTGTTCTTCTGAATTATCTCCATCTGTAGGTATGCGTTGCGCTAGAACATAATATTGCTCACTTGGCAATAGAATATTTACGCCTGCGGCATAAGGAGTTTCTGCACGAGAGTAGCCAATTACATCGATGAATTTAAATTCAGATCCCGTGCTTTTTACATCATATCCGCATTCTACAATATCCTTTCCATCTTCATCCACAAGTTTAATTAGGGGGTGAAATCTCAATTTTGTTGAAATTGAAAAATATACTTTTTCAATCTTTTGACCGTTTGTATCAGTAAAGGTTAAACCTTTTGCTTCAAATGGTTCAGCGAAATATGAATCCCTGTTTTCTTTAAACTTATTCCACTTATCTTTCGAAAAAGATTTGCCTTTTTCAAAATAGTCTTTAAAGCTCACTTGAGTAATACTACTCCGATGCTCTTGCGCAAAGACTTTGGTTGAATATGCTGAAAACGAAAATAGCGCTACAAAGAGCACTAAAAAGAAATATTTTTTCTTCATCTTAATTCCTTCTAATGCACTCAAAAAACAGCTAAAAGCAAAATTTCAAGGTGCATAAATAAAATTATTTAACACCTATATAATACCATAAATTCAATAAAAAATCAATATGGTTGACTTTTTGTTGAAAAGGGTGTAGAATATTTAAGCTTTCGGGCAAAAAACGTAGGGGGTGAAAAAATTATGACAGTAAAAATAGCTGAAATAATTAAACATACTAATCAAGAAGCGATTAGTGAAAAGCAAAATCGAGAAATAAGAGAAGGAGAGCAAGCAACTCTAAGAGTGGAGGAAACCGCTTCCTTAGTACCTCGAATGTAATTTTTATAACCACTTTTTAAAGTGGTTTTTTTATTGATTTTTTTTGATAAATATGTTAAAATGGACTACAAGAAGTAGTGTGTCTGTGGGAAAAAATACTTCGAAATTGATGGCAAAATTTCGAAAGTCATAGACGGGGAATCTTCGGGCCGATTCTAATAACACTTTAAATGCGAGGAGAAAAATGGCAAAAAAGCACTTTAATGCTGTAGGGCGCGCTTTCTTTTCTAAAGAAGATGTCGTTCTTGAAACCCCAGATTTGATCGCTCACCAAAAAGAATCTTGGAAAGATTTTGTCGACAATGGTTTGAGTGAGATTTTCGAAGAAATTAACCCGATCGATGATTACACCGGTCAAAAATTAGCTTTGCGTTTTAAAAGCTATAATTTTCAAGATCCAAAAACTACAAAAGATTTTGCAAAAGAAAATAATCTAACTTTCGAAGCTCCACTTCACGTTCAAGTTGAACTTACAAACAAGGTTACTGGTGAAGTTAAAGAGCAAGAAATCTATCTTGGTGATTATCCTTGGATGACCGATCAAGGTACTTTTATCATTAACGGAACTGAGCGTGTGATTGTTTCTCAGTTGATTCGTTCTGAGGGTGTTTACTTTAATGCTGAAACCGGAAATGATGGAAAGAATTATTACGGTGCAAAAGTTATTCCAGTTCGTGGTGCATGGTTAGAATTTGAAACAGACAACAAAGGTGTAATTTATGTAAAAATCGACCGTCGTCGAAAACTTCCAGTTACAACTTTCTTGCGTGCACTTGGTCGCATGACAAATGCGGAAATTCGAAACACTTTTGCAGATGCTGATACTGGTGATATTAAATTTATCGATTCAACTCTTGAAAAAGATCAAACTTCAAGCCCATCAACGGCTTTAATTGAAGTTTATCGTCGTCTTCGCCCAGGAGATTTGGCCACTATTGAGAACGCTCGAAGCATGATTGAGCGAATGTTCTTCGATTTTAAACGATTTGATTATGGTCGTGTTGGACGTTATAAGATTAACAAACGATTAAATCTCGAAACTCCAAACACAGCTGAAAATCGTTCTTTCCAAATGGAAGATCTTTTCGAGATTATTAAAGAAATTATCCGATTGAACAACACTCAAGGTGAAGTTGATGATATCGATAGTCTTGATAATCGTCGAGTAAAATTGGTTGGTGAGCTTGTTGCTCGACAATTCCGTGTTGGTATGCTTCGAATGCAACGAAACGCGATGGATCGAATGTCAATGACAGATATCGAAACCGTAACTCCTGGACAATTGGTTAATGCCCGACCAGTTGTTGCTGCGGTGCGTGAATTCTTTGCCGGTTCACAGCTTGCGCAGGTTATGGATGAAACTAACCCACTATCAGAACTTTCACACAAACGTCGTTTGAGCTCGATGGGTCCTGGAGGTGTGACTCGAGATCGCGCCGGTCTTGAAGTTCGCGACAGCCACCCAACTCACTACGGACGAATCTGTCTTGTGGAAACACCAGAAGGTGGAAACGTTGGTCTTGTGACAAACCTTGCAACATTTGCCCGAATTAATGAATATGGCTTTATTGAAGCTCCATATCTTCGTGTTAAAGATGGAAAAGTTACAAATGAAGTTGTATACCTCGACGCAGATCATGAGATGCGTGAAATTATCGCCGATGCTGGTTCGAAATTAAATGAAGATGGAAGCTTTGTTGAAGCGCAAGTTTCAGCCCGAAAAAATCTTATTCCATCACAGGTTAATGCTAGTGAAGTTACATTTATGGATGCGGTTCACCGACAAGTTCTTGGTGCTGCGGCTTCACTAATTCCTTTTGCAGAGCGTGACCGAATCGACCGTGCGTTGACAGGTTCAGCCATGCAGAAACAGGCCGTGCCACTTCTCTGGAATGAGGCTCCGACGGTGGGGACGGGTGTTGAAGCTGATATTGCTCGAAATCTAAGCCAAATTATTATCGCTGAAGATGATGGTGAAGTTGTTCGTGCTGATGCTGTTGCTGTTGAAGTTAAATATACAACAGGTGTTGTTAAATACGAACTAAAGCATTTCCAAAAAACTGCTGATGATCGATGCTATAACCAAAAAGTTGTAGTTTCTCGTGGTCAAAAAGTTAAAAAAGGCGATATCTTGGTTGAAGGTGCAAGCATTAAAAATGGAGAAATTGCGCTTGGTCGTGATCTTCGTGTAGCGTTTATGTCTTGGGGTGGTTTCAACATGGACGATGCTGTGATTATTTCTGACCGTCTTGTTAAAACTGACATGCTTACAAATATCAATATTAAAGACTATATGGTTGAAGTTCGTGAAACTAAACTTGGACCAGAGGTTGTGACTCGTGATATTCCAAACGCTAGTGAATATAGCTTGCGACATTTGGATGAAAACGGAATCGTTCAAATCGGTTCAGAAGTTAAACCAGGCGATGTGCTTGTTGGAAAGATTACACCAAAAGGTGAACAAGAGCTTTCAAGTGAAGAGCGACTTTTGCGCGCTATTTTCGGTGAAAAAGCGAAAGATGTTCGCGATACTTCAACTCGTATGAAAAATACTGGTTCAGGAAAAGTTATCGGTGTAAAAATCTTCTCTCGAGAAAATGGACACGAAATGCGTGCGGGTGTTCTTCAACAAATTCAGATTTTCGTTGCTGAAGCTCGAAAAATTATGGTTGGAGACAAAATGGCTGGACGACACGGAAACAAAGGTGTTGTTGCGAAAATTTTGCCAGAAGCCGACATGCCATTTATGGAAGACGGAACTCCAATTGATGTGATTTTGTCGCCACTCGGTGTGCCTTCACGTATGAACCTTGGTCAGCTTTTCGAAGTTCACCTTGGAATGGCTGCGAAAACTCAAGGGTATCGAGTTGCAACTCCTTCATATGATGGTGTTGATGCTGAAACTTTGAGTGATGAGCTTGAAGCTGCTGGTGTTGCTCGTGATGGAAAGGTTCAATTGTTTGATGGTCGAACTGGTGAACCGTTCGAACAGCGCACGACTGTTGGATTTATGCACATGATTAAACTTCACCACTTGGTTGCAGACAAGATTCACGCTCGATCAACTGGCCCTTACACGATGGTGACTCAACAGCCTTTGGGTGGTAAAGCTCAAAACGGTGGTCAGCGATTTGGAGAAATGGAAGTTTGGGCGCTTGAAGCCTATGGTGCCGCTAATATGCTCCAAGAAATGCTCACAATTAAGTCTGACGATGTTGTTGGTCGTTCGAAAGCTTATGAAAGCATCATTAAGCACAGCGAGATTGTTGGTCCAAAATTGCCAGAATCATTCAACGTTCTTGTAAAAGAGCTTCAAGGTCTTGGTCTTCGGGTTGACTTGCTCGATCGACACGCTTCAAGCGTTGACGCTGATGAAATTCTTGCAGAACGAAATAAGGATGGTGAAAATTCAACTTTCGAAGAAGATGAAAACATCGAAACTGTTCGAGATGAATCTGACGGTGAATTCGAAGATAACATGAACATCCAAGATATTGATGAAATTGAAGAAAATAAGGAGGAAGCGTAAATGGCGAAAGTGGTGAATACGAACCAAATTGCTGATTTTGACGCAGTTCGCCTCGCAGTTGCTAGCCCAGAAGATATTTTGGGCTGGTCTTACGGCGAAGTAACAAAGCCAGAAACAATTAATTATCGAACTCAAAAACCTGAGCGCGATGGTTTGTTTTGTGAAAAAATCTTTGGACCAACTAAAGATATTAACCCTTACGACAACAAATTAAAAGGTGTTCGTTCTCGTGAAGCTGCTGTTGACAAGAACGGTGAGCTAGTTACGAAAGCGATTGTTCGTCGTGAGCGAATGGGGCACATCGCATTGGCTGCTCCAGTTGCACATATTTGGTTTATGCGCGGCGCTCCAAGCGCGATGAGCCTTCTTCTCGGAATGACAGTTAAAAACATTGAGCGTGTTGTTTATTTTGCTAGCTATGTAATCCTTAATGTTGACGAAGAAAAACGCGATCAAATGCTTGCAGATCTTGATGCTGAAGACAAGGCAGCACGAATGGCGATTCAAATTCGTTACGAAAAAGAAGCCGAAAAAGAGGGTGCTGACATTAAGTCATTAGCTGAAGCTCAAACCAAGGAAATCGAAGAGCTAAATTCAAACTATACTTTGAAGAAAAGCCAACTCGACAGCTTTGTTAAAGGTTCATTGATGAGTGAGACTGATTATCGCAACCTTCCTGAAGAATACGAAGAGATTATTGAAGTTGGAATGGGTGGCGAAGCAATTAAAGCTTTACTTGACGAAATTAATATCGACGAACTTATTGAAGAACTTGAAGCTGAGGCTGAAAAGGCTAAAGGTCAACGAGAGAAGAAAATTCTCAAGCGTCTAAAAACAATTGAAGGTATGAAAAATGCTGGAATTAAACCAGGAAGTCTATGTTTAACTGTTCTTCCAGTGATTCCACCAGATTTGCGACCTATGGTTCAATTGACAGGCGGTCGATTTGCAACTTCAGACCTAAACGATTTATATCGACGAGTAATTAACCGAAATAATCGTTTGAAGAAATTGATTGAACTTAATGCACCAATGGTGATTAAGCGAAATGAAATGCGAATGCTCCAAGAAGCTGTAGATTCATTAATCGACAACAATGCTTCTCGAAGTGGTCGCTCTGTAAGTACAGCTGGTGGACGCCGCAAACTTAAATCTTTGAGTGATATGCTAAAAGGTAAACAAGGTCGATTCCGTCAAAACTTGCTTGGAAAACGTGTTGACTATTCTGGTCGTTCTGTGATTGTTGTTGGACCAACTTTGAAAG
>CAUUHU010000014.1:0-15676 GCA_963545035.1 uncultured Candidatus Saccharibacteria bacterium
ATATTTATTAAACAGACAGGATGCGAGGTGATGTCTGAATTACCAGAAAAACAAGTAAAACGGCTAAAAAGCTTGATTCAAGAAGCGGAAACGAATCTTGCTGCGGCCAAAGAGTTGCTAATTAGTATTAGCGGCGACGACAATACTGTAACAGCTCCAAGCACTTCAATAATCGAAAGCCCTCAGGGCAAAGTTATAGAAGGTGTTTTTGATGGCCAAACGATGATTGGTCCAGATGGAAAAAACTACCCTGTTCCAGCAAACTATGCTTCAAAATCAAAGCTTGTGGAGGGCGACATTTTGAAGCTTACAATTAACGAAGACGGTGGTTTTATCTATAAGCAAATTGGCCCTGTTCCGCGAAAACAAATTATCGGAACTCTTATCAATCACGATGGTTCATTCTTTGTAGAAGCTGGCGGAAATGAATATAAAGTCTTGCTTGCAAGCGTAACTTATTTCCGACTTCAAGCTGGCGATCAAGTTACTATTATTATCCCTGAAGACAATACAGACACAACTTGGGCCGCAGTCGAAGCTTCATTCTAAAAAATTTGAGAGATTTATATTAGTTAAAAATTGTGCGAATCTATTGCGAGGTCGCACAATTTTTAATTTACACAAAACTTGCTATTACTAAATGCTTATGTTAAAATATTCAAGAATAATACTAACCTTAAGCACATTGACAATAATCATAATTATTTTAATATTACAACATAAAAAACCGCCTAAGCACGGGTGGGCATCGCTTAGACGGTTTTTTATCTCTTCGACGCACCCGCTAAGGCTCGAAAAAATCGAAGCTGAAAACCCACCAAAATTCACCATAGGGTTCGCCGGTCAAAGAGGTTATTATGTGCAATATCAAGATTCTTATTGTAAAAAAGGAGGGGTAAAGAATTATTCAGATATATATTGCACACTATAACGAATAGATAGAAGTTTTATTGACAAATTTTTAAAATATTTTATCAATCTTTAATATATTATCATAAATTATGTTTTATGTCAACACTATTTTATAATTTTATGGAAATATTTCAAATAAACCTTTCAGACTATGACTATTTAAGAGATCTACCACATATACCAGACCCTCCAAAAAAGCTTTTTATACGAGGTGAATTGCCTGGAAAAAGAGTAAAAACCGTAGCAATCGTCGGAACACGCAAACCAAGCGCATACGGGCGCGAAATTGCCACAAAAATTGCGAGTGAGTGTGCAAAAAACGGCATCGTGGTTGTTAGCGGCTTGGCTCTAGGTATTGATTCTATTGCTCATAAAGCTGCAATCGACTCTGGTGGAAAAACTATTGCTATTCTTGCGAACGGTGTTGATAAAATCTATCCTCGTTCCCATGAGAATTTGGGTCAAAAAATCCTTCAAACAAACGGAGCAATATTGAGCGAATACCCAAACAATACGCCAGCTAGGCCGTGGCAGTTTTTAGCGCGAAATAGAATAGTATCTGGCCTTGCAGATGCCGTTGTTATTGTTGAGGCCGCATCCAGAAGCGGGACATTATCGACCGCCAACCACGCATTAGATCAAGGCAAAGAGATATTTGCCGTTCCAGGAAATATAACATCGCCACTCTCAGCGGGATGTAATCAGTTGATAAAAAATGGCGCCAATCCGCTAACTTCAGTAGAAGATTTGCTTGATTTTCTAATTCCTGACCGATTCGAAAAACAAATACAGCTTTTTAAAGGCGACACTCGCGAGGAGAATATAATTTTAGAACTTCTTTCGAAAAACGGGACAACTTCAAGCGATACGATCATTAAACAAACAAAGCTTTCCGTCAGTGAATTTAACCAAACAATCACAATGCTTGAACTCAAAGGGATAGTACTAAATAATGGTGGCGAAAAATGGAGCTTAAAGTAGATTTATAAAATTAAGTATGGTATAATCAAAGGAATGAAAAAATTAAAAATTAGTGATTTTTGGATTTATAAATTTCGCTACCAAATTGGGGTCGGAATTTTATCTCTCGGCTATTTAGCTATAATTATTTACACTTTGTTCATTACGCCAAACGGCTTAACTGCAGGCGAAATCGAAAACACAAAAAGTGCAGTAAATTTAGATTTTTCAAATATTTTTTCAAAAAATATTATAGACTTGCCATATCGCCTCCTACAGAAAATCAGTATCGACGCTTTTGGCTTAAGTAATTTTTCAATCAAATTACCATCAATTATAATTTCGCTACTTTCACTTTTCTTCATAACTAAAGTTTCAGGAATGTGGTTCTCGAAACGTGCATCAATTTTAGCTTCAATTATCGCAATTACATCTAGCCAATTTTTCTTTATCGCCCAAAACGGTACAAGCGAGATACTTTATATTTTTTACCCAATTTTACTCATATGGAGTGGAATGAAATTCCTAGAAACCCCAAAAAAACGCCAAATTGTTATTCTAATTACAATTTTAGGTTTGAGTTTTTATACGCCTCTAAGTTCTTATATTGTTTTAGCGTTTTTAATTACAGTTTTAACGCACCCACACCTACGTTTTATAATAAAAAGAATGCCAAAATCACATAAAATTTTAGGTGTTTTGCTTTTCTTAATAATTACAACGCCGCTATTATTTTCGGTTCTTAAAGATTTTTCGATACTAAAGATTATCTTTGGAATACCAAATAGACTAGACTTTTTTGAAAATGTTAAAAACCTTGGTCTATCACTAATTGGATTTTCAAACCCAATTAGTAACGGAATGCTTTCTCCAGTAGTAAATCCAGCGACGGCAATTTTAATCCTAATCGGACTCTATTTCGCGTTAATAGCTCGACACTCCGCAAGAAGCTACCTAATTAGCATATGGACAATAATCCTAGCCTTTGTTTGCTTAACAAATACTGCAACTATTACTATTTTATTTACTCCAATCCTAATCTTAACAATCACTGGGCTTCAGGGGTTGATTGATACTTGGTACGCGCTGTTTCCTAAGAACCCCTATGCGCGTTTCTTCGGCTTAATTCCAACTTCAATTTTTGTCTTTAATTTGCTGATTACAAATCTATCAGTTTTTGCCTTGAGCTACCAATATTCGCCGCAAATCCTTTCAGCTTTTAATCAGGATCTAAACATTCTTCTAACAAAAACTGATTCAAATCGAATTTTAGTGGTGTCAAAAAATGAAGAAGATTTTTATAGGGCTCTTGAAAAACAGGGCAAGGCTAAAGTTAAAGACGTAGCTGAAGATAATGAAATTATAGTTTCAAAAGAAGCCTATAAAACTACAAACATTTCGGATAAATATCGCGTAAAAAAGATTCTAGTTTCAAGTCGCAAAGACAATTCTGATCGTTTTTATGTTTTAACGCGTAGTTGATTTTAAGCCGTTTTTTTGATAGAATTAAAAGAGTATTAAGTTTATTTTAAAGGAGATTTTATGGCAGGAATTAAAGACCAAATGAAAATGGTGCGTGAACTTCAAAAGGCGCAAAAAGAACTCAAAAAAGAGATTATTGAGGTTGAGGCCGGAGAAGGTGCGGTTGTAATTCAATTTACAGGGGAACTAAAAGTTAAAAGTGTAAAATTAGACCCTGAATTAATTGATTTTGATGATATCGAAGAACTTGAACACTGGATTCAAATTGCAATTCGTGACGGTCTCGAAGAAGCACAAAAAGCAGCAGCAGAAAAAATGCAACCTTTGATGGGTGGATTAGGAAACTTAGGCCTTTAATCTTTTCGAAAGGAAAAAATGTCGCAAGTTTTACCAAAAGCCCTAATTGAAACGATTGAAAATCTCGAAAAACTTCCTGGCGTTGGATCGCGCACTGCCGAACGGTACGCTTATTATTTATTGAAAAACAACGCCATGGTAAGTGAAAAAATCGCCGAGAGCCTTTTAGGGTTGCACAAAAATGTAAAAACTTGCCCAAAAACTTTTGCTTTAATTTCGAAGGACGAAGAATTTTCATCGTTATATACCGATGAAACACGCAATAAAAAGCTTGTAGCCGTTGTTGAAGAGCCTCTTGATATTATCGCGCTTGAAAAAACTAAACATTTTAACGGGACATACCATGTTTTAGGCGGCGTAATTTCACCTATTAACGGAATCACGCCCGATCAACTGCACATTCACGAGCTCGCGGAAAGAATTTCAAATGATAATGTCGAGGAGATTATTATTGCTACAAATGCAAGCGTTGAAGGTGAAAGTACTGCATTGTATATTCAAAATTATTTGCGCGAAAAAGGATTCGAAAATCTAATAATCTCACGCCTTGCGCGCGGCTTACCTGTTGGTGTTGATCTGGAATACGCCGATCAGATAACCTTAAGCCATGCACTCGAAGGAAGAAAGGAGATTTAGTGAAATTCGAAAACGCAAAGAGACTAATAGCTGATTCACAAAAAATTTGCGTAATTCAAGCCGAAAACCCAGACGGTGATAGTTTAGGCTCAGCTTTAGCTTTAGAAGAAATTTTGAGCGACCTCGGAAAAAATGTTAAACTTTTCTGCCCTGTAGATATTCCAAAATATTTACGATATTTTAGCGGTTGGGATAGAATAGAAGGTTCAATTTATGAAAAGTTTGATCTTTTTATAATTGTTGATACTACGAGCAATACGTTGCTTTCAAAAATAGTCGAAGACCCTCTTTATAAAAATCTGCTTGAAAAAACTCCCGTTTTAGTGATCGATCATCACACTGACGCGACACCAGATATAACATTTGAATACGAACTAGTTTTGGAAGAGGCAAGTTCAGCCGGAGAGGTTATTTTCGAAATTGCAAATACTCTTAATTGGAAAATAAACCAAACTGCCGCACAAGATATTTTAGGCGCAATTTTTAGCGACACCCTAGGACTTTCAACAAGCAACACTTCAGCCCGAACCTTTGAGGTCGCTGGAAAACTAACAAAACTCGGTGCAAATTCAGCAAAATTAGAGGAAGCACGTCGCGAATTATCTAAAAAAGCTCCCGAAATCTTAGAATATAAAGGGCGGTTGATTCAGCGAATTGAATACTTTTTTGATGGAAAATTGGCAGTGGTTCATATTCCTTGGGAAGAGATTAAAGAGTATTCCGATAAATACAACCCTAGCGTTTTAGTTATCGATGAAATGCGAATGGTTGAAGGCGTAGAAGCCTGCGTAGCAATAAAAACCTACCCTGATGGAAAACTTACTGGAAAAGTTCGAACAAATTTACCAATTGCTGCTGATATTGCAGGTTATTTCGGCGGAGGTGGACATGCTTATGCGGCAGGTTTTCGAGTTTATGAGAAATATGACGAGATCCTACGCGAACTTATTACTTGCTGTGACAAAATTTTTCTAAATATGTAGAGAATAGCCTTACGGACTTACACCCTGTAAGGCTATTTTAAAAAACTGCTTCGTTTTCACGAAACAGTTTAAATTCTCAGATTGGTGACCTCACGGGGAATCGAACCCCGATTGCAAGGATGAGAACCTTGTGTCCTAACCGTTAGACGATGAGGCCAATGTTTTAATTTTATCAAATTCAACCAAAAAAGTCAATTATAGTTTTTAAAACAAAGCCCGTGTATTTTAGAGCTACTTTTCATTTGCTTTATTTGCAATCATCTCAATCGCTTCAGTCAATAGATTTAATTCTTTTAAAGAAATATCACCAAAGGTTTCTTCACACCATTTAACTAGTATTTGTTGTCGAGTCTTTAGCTTTTCCTTACCTAGTTTTGTGATTTCAATTTCCCGAATCCGTTTATCTTTCTGTGAATTTTTCTTTAAAATTAATTTTTTTTCTTCCATTTTAGCTAAAACTCGCGAAATATAAGCTTTATCAACACCAATTTCTTTAGAGATTTCATCTTGCGGGGCAGAAGAGTTGCAAATCTTAGTTAAAATTGCAGCCTCAATAGCCGAAATGTCATTTTTCGAAAGCTCACGTGTTGCATATTTTTGCGCTGAACGATAAATTGTATTAATTTTTTGCAGCAAATCAAGAATTTTTTCTTCCATAAAATAATTATATCAAATATTGTTGACTTTTACAACAATATTTTATACAATAGAACAATCGTTGATAAATACAACTATTTTATTAGGAGGAAGATGAAAAAATATTTTAGAAAAATAAAGCAAAATCGTGTGCTTTTAGCTACTTTATTTATAGTAAGTTTTATTCCTGTTATTTATGCTGGAACTTTTTTGGCATCAATCTGGGATCCTTATTCAAAAATCGAGAATCTAAAAGTATCAGTAGTAAACGAAGATAAACCTGTCATTTTCAATGGTCAAAATGTTGAGCTTGGCAACAAAATTAGCAATAATCTTAAGCAATCAAAAACTTTAAACTGGCAATTTACAGATTTAAAAACGGCCGAGAAAGATTTAACCGATGGCGACACTTTTATGATTGTGCATATCCCGAAAGATTTTTCGAAAAATTCAGTGAGTTTTTTGGGAGAAAATCCACAAAAAGTGAATATTTCATTTAAAACAAACGTTTCAAAAAGTAAGTCTGGTGAAATGATCTCAACTAATGCTGCCCAAAAACTGAGCGAGCAGGTTCGAACGCAAATTAGCGAAAACTACAGCAAAATTTTACTCTCTCAACTTTCGAATGTTCGAAACGGCTTTTCGAAAGCAGCGAACGGCTCAGAACAAATTTCAAACGGAATTAACAGTTTGGGCAATGGCTTAGATTCGGCAAACTCTGGAACTGAAAAATTAAAAAATGGCGCGGAAAAATTAAATTCAGCAAGCCAGAAAATGGCCGAAGCAAGCAACAAACTTACATTTAGTGCAACCGAAATTTCAAACAAAACTAATCTTTTGAGCCAAAATAGCGAAAACTTACAAAAAGGATTGCAAGATTTTTCAGCCAAAAGTGAAGAATTTTCGAATAGTCTAAACATGTTAAATTCTGCAATAAATGATAGTTCTGATGCAAAAAATCAAAGCGAGCATTTATTAGAATTAAATCAAAAAGTGGCAAAAATGCGCGTTTTAGCTGAACAAACTAACGATCAGAATATTAAAAATCTTGCTGACGAATTGGCTGTTTCGGCGAAAAATATCACCACTGACGCGCAAAAAAATGCCAAAAAATCACAAAACTTACAAACGCAATTTTCGCAAAAAGTTGTTCCAGCCGCACAAAGCTTGGCTCAAAATTCACGCAAGATACAAAATTCGCATAGCTTAATTCTAGCAGGCGAAAAACAGCTTTCAACTGGAGCTGCAACTTTCTCGACGAAAATGAATGAGTTTAATATCAATGAACAAAAAATCTCTGAAAGTACAACTCAGCTTTTGGGAGGAATTAATACTTTAAATTCAGGAATAAACACGCTAAATTCCGGCGCTGCAAAACTACAAAACGGCTCAAATCTACTAACTTCACAGCTTTCGTCTGGCGCGGAAAAACTTTCGAAAATCAATTTCTCGGATGAATCCGCCAAAGATATCGCAACACCGGTTAAAAGTGAAATTTCGAACAATTCTGGAAATGCAACATATGGAAAAGCAATGGCACCATATTTTATTGCACTAGGTTTGTTTGTTGGAGCAATTTCATTTAACATTGCGTTTCCAATCCAAAATAAGCCAAAAAAGAATCGTTCAGCGTTTAAGTGGTGGCTTTCAAGAGTGGGAATTATGGCTGGATTTGCTGGAATTGAAACTCTAGTTCTCACAATTATTTTTAGTGGGATATTCAATATTTCACCTGCAAATATAAATTCTTTCGTTTTAAATTCTTACATTTCGGCATTCTCATTCCTTTTGATTGTTCATGCATTAATGTTTGCTTTTGGTAGAGTTGGTCAGTTTGCCTCAATTGTTTTCATGATTTTACAGCTTGCAAGTAGCGGAGGAATGTTCCCAATTGAAACAACGCCTCAATTTTTTCAAAATATAGCGCCATTTATGCCACTTTATTATTCGCTAACTGCCTTCAGGCACGCAATATTGGGCGGATTATCTCAACCGATTTTCGAAAACTCCATCTTTAGTTTGATTGTTTTTGGTTTAATCTTTAGTGTTTTAAGCCTATTAGCCTATCGCATCAAAATAAATTCTAGCGAAAGTAAAACCCTTTCTAACGACAAAATTTAGCTTTGACTTTTTTTCGAAAAATTGTTATAATTAAAAGGTTAATAATCAATGTTGGGAGGCGCAAGCCGTTATTACCACAGAAAGGATAGAAATGGCAAAGAAAAAAGCCGACTTAATCGAAGAAGCCAAAGCTCTTGGGCTTGAAGTTTCTGAAAAAATGACGATTGCTCAAATTAATGAAGCAATCAAAGGTGCTAAAGCTGAAGAAATCGCAGAAGAAATCGTTGAAGCTGTAGAAGTAGCTGAAGCCGTAGAAGAATCAGTTGAAGCAGCTGAAATCGCAGAAGAAATCGTTGAAGCTGTAGAGACAGAAGAAAAATTCGCAAAAAGCGGAAAACGAAGCAAAAAACACGCTGAAGAAGTTGCTGAAAAAGAAGCTAAAGAAGCTCGAAAAGCAGCAGGCGATACAACTCCATTGGACGGATCTGAAGCTGTTGTTAAAAAAGGTCCAAAACCAATTACTCGACCACGAATTGAACGACGAGGTAAAAAATATCAAGAAGTTGCGAAAAAAGTTGAGAAAGACACTGTTTACAACCTATCTGACGCTCTTAAACTTGCAACCGAAACAAACCCAGCTAAATTCGATGCTTCAGTTGAAATTCACGTTCGACTTGGCGTAGATCCACGACAAGCTGACCAGAACATTCGTTCAACAGTTATCTTGCCAAACGGAACTGGTAAAGATGTGAAAGTTGCTGTTTTCGCACCAGAAAGCGAACACAAAGCTGCAAAAGAAGCTGGCGCAAATATCGTTGGCGATGAAGAATTCTTGAAACAACTTGATAAAGAAGATCTTAACTTCGATGTTCTTATCGCAACTCCAGCATACATGCCAAAACTTGGTAAATACGCTCGTCTTCTTGGACCACGCGGATTGATGCCAAATCCTAAAGCTGGAACAGTTGCCGCTGATGTTGCTAAAGCTGTTTCTGAAGCTAAAGCCGGAAAAGTTGAATACCGCGTTGACAAACAAGCGATCGTTCACCTTTCGGTTGGTAAAGTATCATTCGGTGTAGAAAAACTTGAAGAAAATGCAAAAGCATTCTTTGACAGCCTTGCTTCACAAAAACCATCTTCAATCAAAGGTGCTTATGTAAAGGGTGTTTCAGTTGCAACCTCACAAGGACCAAGCATTAAAACAGAAAACCCAATTGCTTAATTTTATTAGCAATCATAAAGAATCTGCCAAACCGGCGGATTCTTTTTTTATATAAAATGGAAAGAATCTTTGCGTTGTGGTATAATATACCTATTATGCTAAAATTCTACAACACTCCTGATCGAAAAATAGAGGACTTCCAACCAATCGATCCACAAAATGTTAAAATTTACACCTGTGGACCAACGGTTTATGCTACGCCTCATATCGGTAATTGGGTTGCATTTATTTATTGGGATATTTTGGTTCGAACCTTGCGTTTAAACGGATATAATGTTACTCGCACAATGAACATTACGGATGTTGGACATCTAGTTAGTGATGAAGATGAAGGCGAGGATAAACTCGAAAAAGGGGCGCGCCGCGAAGGGAAGACGGCCTGGGAGATTGCAGAATTTTACACAAAAGAATTCTTACGCGGAATGCATGACCTTAATTTAATTCAACCAGACCATCTTTCGAAAGCCACAGATTTTATCCCCGAGCAAATTGCTATTATTGAAGATCTTTCGAAAAAGGGTTTCACATACGAAACGAGCGACGGAATTTATTTCGACACAAGTAAGTTTCCTAAATATGCTGATTTTGCACATCTTGATTTAGAGAATCTAAAAGCGGGTGCTCGCGTTAATTTTAACCCAGAAAAACGTAACTTAAGCGATTTCGCGCTCTGGAAATGGTCACCAAAAGATCAAAAACGTGATATGCAGTGGGAATTTCGTGGTCGAATGGGTTTTCCGGGTTGGCATTTAGAGTGCTCGGCAATCGCAATTAACACTTTAGGCCAAACAATCGATATTCACACCGGTGGAATCGACCACATCCCAGTTCATCACACAGATGAAATCGCACAAAGCGAAAGTTTTACAGGTAAAAAATTTGCTAATTATTGGCTTCACTGTAATCATATGACCAGTGAAGGTCGAAAAATTTCAAAATCATTACAAAACGGTTTTAGCTTAAACGACCTTCAGGTGAGAGGTTTTTCTCCGCTAGATTTCAAAATGTTTGTTATGCAAAGCCAGTATCAAACGGAAAGCAACTTTAGTTTCGAAAGTCTAAAGGCTGCACAAAATAGGCTTAAAAACTGGCAAAATATCGCAAACTTACGCTGGCAGATTGAAGGAAGTAAAAGTGATATCCCAAGCCTTGCAAGCAAGCAAATAATTCTTGAGCAAATTAATGACAACCTCGATACGCCAAAAGCGCTTGCAAAAATTGATGAGATTTTTAGTGAAATTTTAAAGGCAAACCCAGAAAAACTCGACCATCATAATCTTCAAGAACTTTTGGAATTTATTGATGATCTTTTGGGTTTAAACCTGCTTGGTTCAACTCCTGATATTCCAGAAGAAATAAAGAAAAAAATCATCGAAAGAAATGCCGCTCGAGCCGAAAAAGACTGGGTGAAAAGCGATGAAATTCGCGACGAATTGCTTTCGAAAAATATTATCCTGCGCGACACTCCAAGAAAGAGTTTCTGGGAATATAAATAACACAATAAAAAATCAGCCCTTTGAAATTCGAGGCTGATTTTAATTTCTAGCTAATTTTTTTAAGAAGTTCAACAAGCCTTTCGGAGTTTTCTTCTCGCGAACGACGTTTTCGAGATTTCAATTGCTCTTGAACAAGAATCTTAGCACAAGCTGCGAGAGGAATTGCAAGTAGAGCGCCCAAAAGCCCAAATGCATAGACACCAACTGTTAATGCTATGAAAATAATTAATGCTGAAAGTTGATTGTTTCGAGCTTGAACCATTGGTGAAATCACATTGTTTTCGATCTGCTGGTAAATCAAGAAATAAGCTAGGAAAATTAAGCCAGCAGTAGGCGAATTTAATCCGATAATTAATGCCGAAAGTACTCCGGCAACTGTTGCTCCAACCATTGGAATCATACCAAAAATAAACAATAGTACAGCAATTGGCGCTATTAAACTAATTGGAAAACTGAAAACTAATGCCAAAATTGCCGTCGCGATTGATCCGCAAGTCGCACTAATAGAACAAATCGTCACAATACTCGAGACATATCCCGAAACTGTACCATACATTCGCGAAAGGATTCGACGATGATTTTTTTCAAGAATTTTATCCGTGTAAAACACCTTAAACACCTTATCAATTAAGTCTGGCCCCTCAACAAGCATCAAGAAAGCCATCGCAAGAACCATGAATAATGAAATTATCCAGCCAACAATTGAAGCAATACTTCCAAAGAATACATCGCCAAGTTTTGAAACCGAAGAATTAATTGAACGTGTTACGGAATCAACAGCCTGCGAAATCATCCCTTCAAGATGGTTTTCTGTAATAAATCGTCGTATCCCCGACTGCTCACCTGTATAGCTTTGAACGATTTGCGGCAAATCTTTCGAAAAATGCTTAACCTGATCTGTAATGATTGGTGTAAGAATAGAAAATAACGCACCAAAAATTAACACAATCATAAGATATGCAACCGCAGTCGCGCCAACACGATTCTTACTTGAACCCGGCAAAATTTTTGCAATTTTCGCCACAGGGGAATTTAAGGCTAGAGCCAAAAAAGCTGCGATAATTATCATGATCAAAACATCTTTCGCAATCCATATTGCGCCAGCTAGAATGATAAATCCAAAAATCACAAGCCAAAAACGGATTAAAGTTTTTGTATCAATTTCAATTTTAACTTTCATAGCTATAGTATAGCATATTTTTTAGGTTTTCGAAAGTGGCGTTTTGTGATATAATATAGATCATGAAAAGTGAATTTTGGAAAGAAATTATCGAATCAACCGGCGAAGAAAATGGTCAAAAATTACCTTTTTTCTCATTAGCACCAATGGAGGCCGTAACTGATGTGGTTTTTCGTCATGTTGTTTCAAAAGCCGCTCGACCAGATATTTATTACACCGAATTCACAAATTCTTCAAGTTTTGCTAGCCCAAAAGGAATCCACAGCACACGTGGTCGCTTAACTTTTACACCCGATGAGCAACCAATCATTGCGCAAATTTGGGGTTCACGACCAGCCGATATTAAATTCATGTGTGAAAAATTACCAGAACTTGGATATAGGGCGATTGATATTAATATGGGTTGCCCAGATAAGGCTGTTATTAAAAGTGGTGGGGGTAGCGATTTGATTCGAAATCCAGATCTCGCCAAAGAAATTATAGAAAGCGCGAAAGTGGGTGGTTTGCCAGTTTCAGTTAAAACCCGCCTTGGTTTTTCGAGGGTAGAAGAATGGCACGATTGGCTAAAATTCTTGCTTGAACAAAAAATCGAAGTTTTAACCATTCACTTACGAACAAAAAAAGAAATGAGCAAAGTTCCAGCGCACTTTGAGCTAATTCCCGAAATCCTCGAATTGCGTGACGAAATTGCGCCGAACACTTTAATTCAAATTAACGGCGATATAAAATCTCGTGAACAAGGACTTGAACTTTGGCGAAAATATCCAAAAATTGATGGAATTATGATTGGTCGGGGCGTTTTCGAAAACCCATTCTGTTTCGAAAAAAATCCGCCAGAAACCGCTCGAACTTCAAGTGATTATTTAGATTTGCTTGAACTTCAACTCGATTTATTTGAAAAATATTCTCGTGAACTCGAAAAACGCCGTTTTGAGCCGTTGAAGCGCTTCTTTAAAATTTATGTTCGCGAATTTGCCGGAGCTAGCGATTTGCGTGCTAGATTGATGGAAACTAAAACCGTTGATGAAGTTCGCGAAATTTTGAAAGATTTTCAAAATGCCACGCAAAAATAACAAGAAAAAAGTTAGGTTTGAGCGTTTCGAAATGCAACTTTCGAGTTCGAAAAAGAAACGATACGTCTCAAAACTCGAAGCCGAACGCGCTGCAGAATATTTAATGGCCCTGGATCTTTCGCTCGAACTGAAGGTTTATCAAGACTTAGACGGTGGTTGGTATTTAACAAAACAAATTTAATTTCTAAATTTAATGCTTTTTTAAGTTTTTTATGCTAAACTATTATCATGGATAAAAAAGTTATTGTTTACTCAACAAGCTGGTGTGGATTTTGTTCTGCCGAAAAAGACTGGCTCGAACATAATGACATTAAGTTTGAAGCTAAAGATATCGAAGAAGACTCTGAAGCGCGCGAAGAATTGCTCGCAAAAATGAACGGGGAATTCCGCGGTGTCCCTGTAACAGATATAGATGGCGAAATTGTACTAGGATTTGATCGTACGAAACTTTCAAAACTGCTAGACATTAAGCGATTTTAAAAAGGCGTATTTACCGCCTTTTTTGTTTTGCTATTTTTTGGATTTTTTTAACAATTATCGCAAGAGTCTTAAGCATAGCAATAAACGCCAAACTAACCAAAATATCAAATATAAAAATCAATATAACGAGTATTGGCATTCGTAAGAAAGAACCTTTAAAACCGCCGAATCTAGCATTAATAACATTATAAAATCTTATATCAGCAATCCAGGAAAGTAAATAGATTGAAAGCGTGTTTTTCGAAATAAACCGAATAATTACATTAAGTGTTTTATTTTTAATATTAATTTTTGAATTTAAAATGGTCAAAAATAAAAGTGTCGAAACAAGAACAATACCTAGAAATCCCCATTCTGGGCAAAAGGTTTTAGAGGAAATAATTCGGACCAATAAAGTGTTAAAAATAATTGCAAAAAATAAACTAATTTTATATTTATTTTTAATTTTATGGTTTTTAGTCTCACCGTATTTTCGGATAAACATACCAATAAAGTAATATAAGAATGGCCAAATAACTGCCCAGTGATTTGGTGCGGCTTTTCGTAAATAATCAGGGATTTTTACTCCAAAAAAACTATCAAAAGCGCCAATGTCATTGGAGCTGTAACTAAAAATAAGCATCCACCTATTGCTAATAGTTGATTTTTCTTGGTTTTCAGACTCTCAAAAGCCGCATTCAGCATCGGCGACATTAAATATAGGCCAATATACATATTCACATACCAGCTGTAGTGGTTGAAAGTGAAAAGATTTTCAAAAAATGCACGAACAAGCCCAAAGCCGTGAGCCTGTTTATCTGTAATTGTTAAGACCACAATCGCCGCAGCATAATATCCAACCACCCGCAATAGATTCGTAAAAAATTTTTTGCTATATTTGGCGTTTTTCATCAAATAGCCAGTCGCAATCAAAAATAGCGGAACACAGGCCATCGCAACACTCCAGATAAAGGTCGCGAAAAACATGAACGGCGATCCAGATGGCAAACCATAATAGCCAGTCCTATTAAAAAAATGGACAAGCACAACCAAAAATACGGCTAAAACTTTAATTAGATCAATATTAAGATTTCGCTTTTGATTTTTTTCGCTCATATTACCAAATATTATATCACCATCTACCTTAAAATAACAATTATTTTTCGCCAATTTTAACCACGATAAAATCTTTTTGTGTCGATTTCATTGCCTTTCGAAAATAATTATCGTGACTCACAAAAACAATCGCGCCAGAATATTTTTTAAGCGCACGTTCTAGCTCTTCAATACTTGGTAAGTCAAGGTGTGAAGTTGGTTCGTCTAAAACTAAAATTTGCGGATCGTTCGAAAGCATTTTAATCAACTGAAAACGCGCTTTTTGGCCGCCCGAAAGCTCGCGAATTGGTGTTTCAAAATCTTGAGAAGAGAAAAGGTATTGATGCAAAGTTCGATAAATTTTTTCTTCAGTTATCGAAAGATTCTGATCAAGAAAAACTTTTTCAACCGCATCTTTTAATTTCATATCAAAAAAGTCTGCACTAATTTCTTGCTGATAGATCCCAACATTAACCGTATCGTCAAGAAAAATTTCACCATCATAAATTTCAGCCTTTTCATTTTGCGAGCCAAAAATCGTTTTAATCAAACTGGTTTTTCCGGCACCGTTTCGACCAAAAATCTCTAGAATTCCGCCGACTTTTAAATCAAAATTAACATTTTCGAAAAGAATTTTTGCACCATTTTTTTCTTCAAGCGCGTCATCAAGCGAGCCATAACCGAGCGCTAAATTTTCAGCCTTAACCAAACTTCGCACCGAGCGAGTTTCTTGGTTATTAATTCCAATCTTAACATTTTTAGCCTTAAGTTTTTGATATGATTTTGCAACTTTAAAATCAAGATTTTCGACATTTTGTTGGTCAATCCAAAAACTCGGTTTTTTAATTTCTTCAAGCTGTTCAAGTTCTTCGCGCGCTTTTTCTTCAAGCCTTTTAAAACGCCGAATCGTATCTGGATCGCGCGCTTTTTCTTTCATACGCTGATATTCTTTTGCTTTATCTTTTAAGTTCGAAATGCGCCGTTGAACGCTTTCGAAATCACGAATTTGATTTGTCGTTGAAAACATATTGGCGCGTAAATAATCGTCGTAATTTCCTTTAAAAATATAACTTTTGCCGTCACGAATTTCAATAATTCTATCAACTTCAGAGAGCACATCGCGG
>CAUUHU010000015.1:0-14836 GCA_963545035.1 uncultured Candidatus Saccharibacteria bacterium
CCGAAAGAAGCAAAATTCGAAAGTTATAATGCAAAAAAAACAGCGTCGCCGTAAGGCTCTAACTTTTTGGAGAATTACAAAATATGGTGCAAATAGTTTTGTGCGAAATGCTTGGCTTTCGGTTGCCGCAACAGCAGTGATGACAGTTACTTTGGTTATTATCTTTGGTTCGTTATTGGCTCGTTCGATTTTGATGGATACGGTTGAAGATATTAAAAATAAGGTTGATATGTCGATCTATCTTAAGAAGGGTGTTTCAGATAGCGATATTGCCAAGATGAAAAAATCAATTCAAAATTTGAAATCAGTAACAAGTATTACATACACATCACCGCAACAAGCGCGTGAAAAATTCGCAAGCAAAAATTCTTCTGATGCAGATATTCGAAAAGCCTTGCTTGAATCAAATAATGAATTTTTTGGAATTTTCAATATAAAGCTAGTTGATATTTCTGATGCAACAGAGCTTAAGAATCTAGTTGATAGCGATAAGCTAATTAAATCGAGCCTTGACCCTGATCACCCGCCAACATATGCGAGTGATCGTAACGAGATAATCAAGAATATTTCTAACACGATTAATTTTGCCGAAAAAGTTGGAATTTTTGCTGGTTCGATCTTTGTTATTATTGCAAGTTTAATCATCTTTAATACGATTCGAATGGCGATTTTTAACCGTCGAGAAGAGATTTACATGATGAAGTTGATTGGTGCAAACAAGAGCTTTATTGCGGGACCTTTCTTGGTTGAAGCAATAATTTGCGGAACAATTGCGGCGGTTTTGGCAACAATCATTGGCTACACAATAGTCTTCTTGTCGAAATCAAAACTTGAAGCATATGGAATTATCGTTTCTCCGATTATTTCATTCTTGCAAGTATACGGGGCTGTGGTTGTTCTTGGGTTAATTCTAATAGGTTCAACGATTGGTGTAATTTCTGCATTTACTGCGACTAGAAAATATCTAAAAATATAATAGGAAAGGGGCTTGTTTTCACAAATAAAGTGTGTTATACTGTAAGCAGTAATAAAATAAAAGCAAAAAGAAAAACAACTATGAAGAAAATCAATAAGAAGAATTTACTTATCAATGGTGCGATATCTGTAGGTGTCGCAGCTGCTGGTGTTGTTGCAGTTTTGCCTAAAAACAACGCTCAAGCTGAAAAGAGTATTGATCAGCTTGATAAAGAGATTAAAGCAATTCAGTCACAAATTAGTGATGCAGAATCTCAAGCGAGCCAGTTGCGAAACAAGGCTCAGACTCTTCAAAACGAATTGAATGGAATCGAGAACGAAAAGGCGATGATTCAATCTCAAATTTCAATCTATCAAAAGCAATTCGAAAAGCTTCAGATGGAGATTAAAAATAATGAAGATAGCATTCAAAGAAACCGAAATGCGCTTGGTTCTATTTTAGCAACAATGTCTCTCGATGACGACATAACACCTATTGAGCGAATTGCTGGAAGTAGCAATCTTTCGAAAGCGCTTGACAATTTCGAATATCAGAGTGCGGTTAAGAGTCAATTGGTTGAAAAGGTTGACAGCATTAAGCGGGCGAAAGCGGAACTTGAGAAACAACGTGATGAAACCAAAGTTGCGTTAACTAATCAAAAACAAGCGGAGTCTGCATTGCAGGAAAAGATTCGTCAACAGAATGATTTGATTGCTAAAACTAAGAATGATGAAACTGAATATACTAAATATGCCAATGAACGTTCTTCACAAAAAGCAGAACTTCAAAAGCAACAACAAGATATGATTCAAGCGCAAATTCTGCGTGCTGCTCGTGCTGCTGGCGGTGGTGCTATTCCGCAAGCCATTGCTGGAACAAGTAGTTATCCTTGGAATGATGCGAACTGTTATGTTGACGGTAATGCTGTGAGCCATGGTGGTGCGGACGGCAACGGTGGTGATGGTTATGGATATGGTTGTCGTCAATGTGTGAGCTATGCTGCCTGGAAGTTGCGCGCAACGAAAGGTATTAATGCTGCATACTGGGGAAATGCTAAGAACGTCCCAGCTAGTGCGCGTAATGCTGGTTTCCGAACTGGAAGCACGCCAAAGGCAGGTTCGTTCGGTGTTATGACTGGTGGTCAATATGGCCATATTGTCTGGGTTGAATCTGTTAATGGAAATATGGTTACAATTTCTCAATACAATTATCTTGTTAACGGTAAATGGGGACAATTCTCAACAATGACCGTTCCAGCAAGCACTTACGACACATATGTATATTTTGACTAATACTTAAGCGAGCCAGTTTGTCTGACTCGCTTTTTTATTTAAACAAAAATAAAACAAAAAGAAAAAACGATGCTCGAAATCAAAGGAAGCATCGTTAATCAAAAAAGAAACTTTCATTACACTTATTACGATCCGATACTCTGAATACGCCAATATTTAGAGTGTTTTTATTTTGTTAAATTTTCTGAAAAAATAAATGCAACAAGTGGTAAAGAACTATTTTTATATAATATATAAAAATTTAAGTTATTTTAAATAAAATAACTATGATAGTATACCACACCCGTGCCACTGAGTCAACGCTTTAAAGATTTGTATCTAAATATTAAATTTATCTTTCGGAGTTTTTTGTTGTGCTTATGTTTTTTGTGGTATAATGGTTTTATGGATAGAGGTAAAAAAGTTGAACGCTCAACGCTCATTATCGTTTCAACGTTTATGTTGGTTTTGGGATTTGTTGGTGGTTCGCGAATAGATGACATTAAAAATTTAATTGCACCAGTTTTTGGGATGAAGAAGGTTGAAAAGCTTGATCTTTCGGCGGTTGAAAAAACATATAATCAACTAGCTTCAAACTTTGATGGTAAATTAGATCAACAAAAGTTAGTAGAAGGTGCCTCAAAAGGTTTAGTTGAGGCCGCTGGAGATAAATACACAGAATATATGACGGCAAAAGAGGCTGAAGAGTTTAATAAAAGTTTAAGTGGCGATGTTGGCGCTGGAATTGGAGTTGAACTTGCAAAAGATGGTCAAGCTGTTAAAGTGGTGCGTGTTTTAGCAAAAAACTCCGCTCAAAGTGCAGGAATTTTACCAGGAGATATAATTTTAAAAGTTAACGACGAGGATGTTTCTAAAAAGAGCACAGCAGAAGTTAGCTCAAAAATCCGAGGCGAGGCTGGAACTACTGTTAAAATTAGCATATTAAGAGGCCAGGATATAAAAGAATTCTCGGTAACTCGAGCGAAAATCGAAAATCCAAGTGTGGAACTTTCAAAAAATGGAGATGTCGCAATTCTTTCAATTTACCGCTTCGATAGTGAGACGGGCGCCTTAGCTAAAAAATATGCTGAAGAAATTAAAAATGAAGGATTCTCGAAGGTTATTCTAGATTTGCGTGGAAACGGCGGCGGCTACGTTCAAGCTGCAAAAACTGTTGCAAGTTTATGGCTTGAAAAAAATGCGCTAATTGTTAGCGAAAAAACGGGTTCAAAAACTATCGAAGAAATTCGGGCAACAGGCAATAATCCATTAAAAGGTATGAAAACTGTTATTCTTCTTGATGGGACATCTGCAAGTGCTAGCGAAATTGTGGCGGGAGCGCTAAAAGAGAATAAAGCGGCAACAATTGTCGGTGAAAAATCTTACGGAAAAGGAAGTGTTCAGACTACGATTGATATGTCGGGTGGTGCTTTACTGAAAGTTACTATTGCAAAATGGTACACGCCAAATGGAGAAAATATTTCAAATAATGGAATTTCACCAGATGTTGAGGTTAAAGCCCTGGAAAATCAAAGTTATTTGTTGAATGATGTCCAGAAAAATAAAGCACTAGATTTGTTAAAATAAGGAGTTGGTATGCAAATGAAGAAGAAAATTTTATTAGTTGAAGATGATGAAGTGTTGGCAAGCATTTATCGCGCTCGACTTGAAATGGAAGATTTTGAAGTTATTGAGGTCCACGATGGCGAACAAGCTTTAACGGCTGCCCTTAAATATCGTCCAGATTTAATTTTGCTCGATGCGATGATGCCAAAAATATCTGGTTTTGATGTTTTAGATATTTTAAGAAATACACCTGAAACAATGAATCTTCAAATTATTATGCTTACCGCCTTGAGCCAAGAGAGTGACAGGAAGCGTGCCGAAGAGCTTGGTGTTGATGACTATCTTGTGAAATCTCAAGTTGTAATTTCCGACGTAATTGAAAAAATTCGTGAACATCTAGGTCTTGATGAAAGTTACTAAATAGAAAATAAAAAATGAGTCGATCGATATGAAAGACTCATTTTTTATTGCAAGTTACGCAGCTACAACTTCTACAACTGTGCGTCGTTCAGTTTTACCAGTAAATTTGCGTTTTTGGATTTGTTTAAATTTCACAACACCGTCTTGTTTGGCATGAATCGTGAAATTTCGGCTCATGTAAGTTCCTTCACCAGCCAATTTAGTTGCACCAGTTTGTCGAACGAGAACTTCACCCTCGTTAACTTTTTGGCCACCAAATCGTTTAACACCAAGGCGTTGACCGGCGTTATTGTGGACGTTCTTACTTGAACCACCCGATTTAACGTGTGACATTTTTACTCCTTATTAGTACTAATAATTCACGCGCCACAACTTGATTTTCGCGATAATATATTAAATCTTGTGGTTTAACGCGCATAAATTCTTTTCTATTATACCCCAGCTCATTTAAAAAGTCAACAAGTGGAAGGTGTGAAAAATGGCCATTTTGTGTTTTCCAAGCAGGAACGGCGATACATATCTGGGTTTCGGCTGGAATTTGCGAAGCGAGATTTTTCAGGAAATTTGAAATTATACGATTGCAATTTTCACGAACTTCTGCTAATTTTTTTGGTGAAGGCGGAGCAGAGAATGGTTGTCCTAGATAAGTTTCACAAACAACGGTTGAAAGAGATTCAGCAAAAGCCCATTTTTCATCTGTTGCATCGGCTTGATAAATTTCGCCAAGTTTGCCGTGTGGTTTAAATTCTCGCAAAAACCACTCACTATTTTCTTTCGAAAATTCTATCATTTTTTCGCTTAAATCTGTTCCGTTAACTTCAAAGCCTTTTAAAAGGGCTTCTTGAAGAACCGTACCTGTTCCGCAAAATGGATCAAGGATTTTAGGGTTTTCGAAAGTTTTTTCACCCAGAAAAGCTTTAATTTGTGGCTGATTTTTACCAGCACCGAAATTGATCATTGTTTGTGCGAGTTTTGGTGGCAGCATTCCCACGAAGGCATCGCGTTTTGGTCGATTTTGATCACGCCTAGCGTAGTTTGTGATATTTTGCGCGCCTTCACTTAAGGCAATGATTGTTTTTTTGCCGCCACGAACTGCTAAAATTTCAATCTTTTTTTCACTTAAGCCAAGTTTGTTATTGTGTGAAATCGCGGTTGAAAGCGCTAATTGCTTTGAGGTGATAATTCGCACAGAAACATCGTGAGCTTTAAGTTTTTGCTTAATAATTGAGCTCGTTTTCGAAAGTTCATTCGCTCGAAGTTTTAGCCCGTAAGTAGAGATTCCTAAAGTGATTTTTCCATCAAAGTTCGAAAAATCTTGTTCAAAAATTTTAGTCATCTTTTTTGAGATCTCTCGCCAATCTGTTGAGTTAATTTCGAAAACTACACGGCCGGTTTTTAAGATTGAACCAAAGTGTGAAACATTAAGTTTTTCAGTTTCGATAAGACAGGCGTAATCACCAAGTACACGAATTTTTTCTCCGCCAAAAACACTTTCGAGTTCGGCAATTCCAATGCTTGGTTGTCGCCCTAAAATTGCAATTTTCATTTTAAAATTATAACATAAAATAAGCTTAATATCAAAGCAAAAACATATTGACCTTTCCCTCAAACAATGATAAAATCAAATAGACATAAGAGTAATGGAAAAAAATAAGGTGGAATAAATGCAAGATTTAAAGCTCAAAAAGCTTATCTGTTTAGATAAGCCTGCAGAAAACAATTTGGTTTCTGCAGACCCATCTCCAACAGATGGAAAAACAGAAACTATAGCTACTCAACCAGCTCCAAAAAACATTCAAGCTCCAAACACTGGAGTACAAAACACTGCGGGAATTATTACAACAATCCTTGTTCTAGCCCTAATCCTTGGACTAACAACTCTCATTGTTTCAAAGCTAAGCAAGAAATCTAAAAAGATTATTCTTTCAATCTTCATGCTAGCCACAGCTGCATTCGGTGGAATTAACGCTTTCTCGAAACTTTCTTACGCCGAAACCCTAGTTGACGGCAAACCCTGCCAAACTACTGGCTACACTGACTATGAGGTTGGGGCGGATGTTACTGTAGGCATCGATGTCGTAAATGCGTCTTACAATAAATCACAGCTCTTCATCAAAGTCAAAGGCACTGGCGATCCAGAAAAAGACAAAGCAGCTCTAGCCGCAGAAATTGACAAGCTAAAAGACGACAAAGAGTTGCTTAAAAGTGCTGTAAGAAATTTTAACGACAGTAATCCTACGCTCAAACATATGGATGGTACAGATATTGCCGTCGAAGACTTTAATAACGGAGGAATTAAACAAAATATTTCTAAATCTCCAAAACAAGATGAAGAAAAGCAGCTATACCAGATTAATGCTAACTTTACAACTTCAACTGGTCTTCCAGTTTCGGTGATAGATTATTTATAAATCTTAGTAACTACTAAAAATAGCACCAAAGGGTGTTATTTTTATTTTGCGTTTATGCTATAATAGATTACATGGAAGATGAAATTAGAACTGAACATTCAGAAAATACCGAAAACAAACAATACGAAACAGAAAGAGTAAACCATGAAGTTGAGCCTTCTTCAGAAAAAGATGAATCAACCGATATTTTTCAATGGGCAAATTTAACAGATGGAATTAAGGGCGAGCTTGATGTTGAGTTTTTCCTTTTTAATAAAAATTTCGCTCCATTCACTACCAGTTTTGCTGGCGAATTAAACTCACAAATTAAGCCACTATTTTTATACGATATGATTAACTTCGTAAATATGGGGGCGGGCACTGGCTTGAGCGTGCGTAATTACGAAACTGATGGTGGTGCAAGTAAAGATGTGCTTTTAAAGACTGAGCTAAAAAAAGTTCAACATGCGGATGCACTTTTGAATGTAATTGAAACGCAATATTCTGACATTCCTGAATTCAATGAAAATGAGCATGACTTTAAGCGAATTAAAGGAATTTTAGCACGCTTTACAAATTCGAAAGGCGAAAAATTCTATGTTGCTAAACAAATTATGCAAGGCCAGGTTTTGCGTGGTGCAACAGCTTGGGAATTCCGAAACGGTAAATTTGGCGCGTTTGAACCTGAATTTGGTCTAAAAATCCAGCCAGACAACCAAGTTTTAATTGTAAATAACGACATCTTTATTTTTAACCAAAGTAAATTTGAAAAACTCTTCAATTACGACTATAAGAAACAAGTTTTAGCTGATCAAAAAGTGCTTGAAATTGAACGAAAATATAAACTTAGTTTTCCGGATGGTTTAGATTTGCAAACGTTAGTTCGTGATCATAAAAAAGCCGCAACAAAACTGCAAAAAATGGATGAAATTGGCGAAATTTCACAAGAAAAAGTGGTTGAGTATGCTGATGAAATGCAACTTGAACTTATGACGGACGATAACGGCGCGATTATTATTATGGACGGCAACGACTTGGATATGTTTGTGAATTTGATTAATGAAGATTATATTATGAGTGAGATCACGGGTCGTCGATACGAAATTAAAAGCAAAAAATTGCTTGACGAGCCAGAGGGTGAGCCACCACGAATGATTGGAAGTGAATAGTCTTCGAAAATGAAACAAGCGCTAGCTTTAGAAATTATGCTTTCGGGCGAGAATGTTTTTTTAACTGGGGCGGCGGGAAGTGGAAAAACTTTCACGCTTAACCAGTTTATTAAGCTTGCAAAAAATTCTGGGAAAAAAGTTAGTGTCACGGCCACTACTGGTTTGGCGGCAACTCATCTTGGTGGAAATACAATTCACGCTTGGAGCGGAATTGGTATTTATGATTATCTTTCTAAGAAGTTTTTCGAAAAAATCCCTAAAACTCGTGCGGAAATCATTAAAAATACTGATATTTTAGTGATTGATGAAATTTCAATGTTGCATGATTTTCGGCTTGATATGGTTGAAGAAATTTGTCGCACAATTCGCCAAAATGACAAACCTTTTGGTGGAATTCAAGTGATTTTATGCGGCGATTTTTTTCAGCTGCCACCAATTAATCGAAATGGTAGCCGAACTGGTGGTTTTGCGATTCATTCTGAGGCTTGGCGTTTAGCGGATTTTACGGTTTGTTATCTTGAGGAGAATTATCGTCAGAAAGATAGTGAACTAACTGAAATCCTAAACGCACTTCGAGTGGACGATTTGCGCCGAAAACATGCTGAAAGTTTGCTTAACCGTATTGATGCTGAGCCAGAATTCGAAAGTGAAGATTTTTCGAAAAACTTAACCGAGCTTCATACTACGAATATTGATGTTGATAAAATCAATGAGCAAAAACTTGCCGAACTTGAAGGTAAAGAATTTCATTTCGCTCAAACTACAACTGGTGCAAAAAACTATGTCGAAACTTTGCAGAAATCAGTTCTTGCGCCAGAGCTTTTACGGCTCAAAAAAGGTGCGTTGGTTATGGCTGTAAAAAATGCGCAGAATCGTCAATATGTGAATGGCTCTATTGGTGAAGTAATTGATTTCGAAACTTTAACAGATTATCCGATAGTGCAATTTCAAAACGGAAAAGTTGTTACAATGGTTCCAGACACCTGGGAAATGCGCGATGGTGAAAAAAAACGGGCAAGTATTATGCAAATTCCACTACGGCTAGCGTATGCAATTACGGTTCATAAAAGTCAAGGAATGACTCTTGATGCTGCGCGAATTGATCTTCGGAAAGCTTTTGCTGAAGGAATGGGCTACGTGGCGCTTTCACGAGTTCGATCATTGGATAAATTATATCTAATTGGAATAAATCGAATGGCGTTAGTTGTTAGTGGAGAAGCTCAAAGAATTGATATGTGGCTAAAAAGCGAAAGTCAAAAAGCAGAGAAACGTTTTGCTCGTCTGCTAGAAACTGCCAAAAAGCGTGAGGCGGGTGAGATTATTGAAAAGGCTCCAGCAAAAACAACCTGGGCACAAAAATTAGAAAAAATGCGAGAAGAATTTCCGAATGCATATCGACCGTGGAAGCTTTCCGATGATGCACGCCTCCAGGAGGTAATTTTCGAAAACGGTAAAATAGATGAAGGGTTAATATTAAAATTGAGTAAAGAACTTGGCCGACATAAGGGCTCGATCGAGGCACGCATTAAAAAGCTTTTTGGCGAAGATTCTTTGCTGTAATTATTGACCTTTCCCTCAAACAATGATAAAATCAAATAGACATAAGAGTAATGGAAAAAAATAAGGTGGAATAAATGCAAGATTTAAAGCTCAAAAAGCTTATCTGTTTAGATAAGCCTGCAGAAAACAATTTGGTTTCTGCAGACCCATCTCCAACAGATGGAAAAACAGAAACTATAGCTACTCAACCAGCTCCAAAAAACATTCAAGCTCCAAACACTGGAGTACAAAACACTGCGGGAATTATTACAACAATCCTTGTTCTAGCCCTAATCCTTGGACTAACAACTCTCATTGTTTCAAAGCTAAGCAAGAAATCTAAAAAGATTATTCTTTCAATCTTCATGCTAGCCACAGCTGCATTCGGTGGAATTAACGCTTTCTCGAAACTTTCTTACGCCGAAACCCTAGTTGACGGCAAACCCTGCCAAACTACTGGCTACACTGACTATGAGGTTGGGGCGAATATTTCTCTAGGTCTTAAGGTTAATGAAGACGGGAAAACGCAAGGTGCCAGTGTAGCTGCTGGCGTGAAAAAGCTCTTCATCAAAGTCAAAGGCACTGGCGATCCAGAAAAAGACAAAGCAGCCCTAGCCGCAGAAATTGACAAGCTAAAAGATGACAAAGAGTTGCTTAAGAAATTCAAAGATAGCTATAATGCGGTAAAATGTACTAGAAATTCTGGAAGCGATGAATATTGTATAGAGACTGACATAGATATTTTTCCTCTAGAGGTAGGTAAAAATATTACCACAGAGCCTAAAGTTAGTGATGAAAAACAACTTTATGAAATTAGTGCATTAATCCAGCAAAAAGGCGGATTTGGAGTTCTCGCAATTCCACATATCTAGGGATAAACTAAAAGACAACCGAGCGAGGTTGTCTTTTTTATTTTGCTTGTAGGGTAGAAAGGGTTTGATCGAGGGGTTCGTGCGCAAATAAGGTCTATGCAGCTCTGATGCTGAGTTTATTTTAGTTGTTGCGTATAAGAGAAGGGGCTGATTTCATGTTATTGACCGCCCTAAAAGAGAGGAAGAGGTGAATTTAATATAAATATAATAAAAGCAGGTAATGTCAAAAAAATGAATAAAATAAAATAGAATAAAGTCAAGCGAACAAAGTTTTGGCAAGGAAAAACAAAATGTTTTAGAATATTGCGAAACAAAACTATTGACTTTTTAAAAAACTTATGCTATTATATAAACATACAAAACAATTAAGATTAAATAAGTCAAATAAAATAAAAAGGAACAAAATGACAAAAAAACAAACAGAAACTAAAATTGTTAAAAAAACTTCAGCTAAGAAAGATGCTACATCAACTGCAAAAGTTTCAAAAAAAGATAATGAAATCAAAAAAGCTAAGACTTTATTAACAAATAATGGAATTATTATCGCTGAAGACGGAACAGTAGTTGTAGATCAGGTTACTCAAGACTTTCGAAGTGCTGTTTTAGTTCTTTCGCTTGCAATTAATCTCGTTATCTTTGTAACTTACTTAATTCTTATGTCTACAAGTAAGTATGATGCGGCATTAATTAGTGCTTTGTTGCCACGATAGTTTGGTTTTTCAACAACTAAACGTAAGCTTTGTGGAAAAACGGGGAATATCTGTTATTAGCCTTGCTTTTCCACAAAGTTGTGGAAAAATATATAAAAAATTATTTCTATATTTGCGTGTTTGTCAAAAATAGGTCTTGCGAAAAAAATAAATTCGCGGTAAACTTGAATCAGTGGAAACGACAGAAACCAACAGAAAAACCCACTAAACAAAAACAAAAGCACGTTAAAAATAGATGTAGTTTTTAGTTTAAGGTCAACTACCTGGTGATTAAACAGCTGGACAAATACCAGTAACCAGGTTAAAATAATAGCTGGAGCACATTCTAAAACCTCCCAAAATAAAACTCCACCTCATATATAAGTCTCTCAAACAGCAATATGGTTGGCTATACGCCAAGCAAAAGGCTAAACTTATAATGAATCTTAAAACAAAAAATAAACAAAAACAAACATTTTAATCATCAGATAGGTGGCTTTAAATTATGAAATACACAGAAAAATCATGTCACATACCAGATCTATTGCAGGCTAGCTTAGCACAAATCCAGCCAAAAAAAGGGGAAAGTTATCTCGATTTTACGGCAGGATACGGTGGACACGCTGGCGAGTTTTTAAATATTACTGAAAATTTTAAAGACTCAGTTTTAGTAGATAGGGATGAAAATGCAATTCGCACGCTTCAACGGTTTAAGAATGAAGGCGTAGAGCTTTTGCATATGGATTTTCTTTCTGCGGCAAGGGAATTGGTAAAAGAAGGTCGAAAATTCGATATAATTTTAGCAGATTTGGGTGTTTCTTCACCCCAGTTAGATATTGCCGAAAGGGGATTTTCTTTTCGAAAAGATGGACCACTCGACATGCGAATGAATCCTGCTCAAGAAAAAACGGCAGCGGATATTGTTAATTTCGCAAATAAGAGTGAGTTAATGCAAATTTTAATTGAATTTGGCGAAGAAAAACGCGGATTTGCTGAAAGAATTGTTTCGAAAATAATAGAAGTTCGAAAAAAGCAGAGAATTGAAACCACAACACAATTAGCTGATTTAATTTTAAGCGTGCATAAAGGCGGGTGGCAAAAAACACATCCCGCAACGCGCACTTTTCAGGCGATTCGAATCGCAGTAAATAATGAACTTCAACAGGTTGAAGAGGTTTTAGGATTGCTTCCAAAACTTTTAAATCATGGCGGAAGAGTTGGAATTATTACTTTTCATAGCCTCGAGGATAAGCTCGTGAAGAATTATTTTAAAGAAGATTCGAAAAAAGGTTTGGAATCGAAATTTCAAATTGTCACTAAAAAACCGCTTGATGGCGCGAAAGAAGACGCTAACAATCCGCGAGCTCGTAGTGCAAAATTGCGAGTAAGCATTAGAAAATAAAAAAACAAAAGGAGGCGAGATGCCAAAAACAATCAAAGTAAGCTACGCTAACGAACAAGCTCGCGTAAAAGTTAATTTTCGATAGTATTTAAAGCTTTCGAAAAAACAAAAACAAAAAATTTGAAACAAAAATTAAACTTTAAAGCACCAGCCAATGACTGGTTTGGTGCTTTATTTTATTGAACAAAATTAAAATAATATTAAATTTAAACGCAACAAAAAATCAATGTATAAGACAAACACAAATTATGTTAGTCGCCGTCGTCAAACACAGGCTTCGTCGCGATCATATGGAAGAAATAACAATATCGCTATTTTTCAACCTACAGCAAAACTTGGTGCGGTAACGCAATTTTTGATGCTTGGTATTTTGATTGCGGTACTTGGAATTATCTTCCTAATGAATTCTTCAAAACCAGCGCTTTATGGAAATGAAATTCAACAAATTGATTCGAAAATTTCAGATTTAGAGACAAAGAAAGCTGATTTAGAAGTTGAAAATGCGCGACTCACGGCGCTTTCGAATATTGAAAATAGTGAAGTTGCAAAGAAAATGACAACTCCAGCGTCAGTTTCTTACGCAAAATAAGAATAAGTTTAAGCTTTTTCGAAAAAATCACAAAACTGTGATACAATATAAATATATGATTTTAGGTTTTAAAAGTAAAAGTCGAACTGGTTATCTAGCGGTCTCAATTTTGAGTGTTTTTGCGATAATCGTTATGCGACTTTTTTTCTTGCAAGTTATTGAGGGCGCAGACTATCGTGCGCGTGCAGACAAAGGTCAGAGGAAACAATTTGAAATTAAATCTCAAAGAGGTTTAATTTATGCCATGGACGGTAAAAAGCTTACAAAAATGGTTTTAAATGAAACCGTTTACACTCTTTGGATCGATCCGCAAGAAATTGCTAATTCGAAAAAAGTAAAGAAAAGTGAAATTATTTCAGAATTTAGAAAAGTTGCTGGCGGAAATCTAAAAAATGATTTCGAGAAACTTTTCGAAAAAACAGATACGAGATATCAAGTCGTCGGAACGAAACTTTCATTAAAACAAGCTAATGCGATTCGTGAAAAAAAGTTTCACGGAATTGGGTTTACAGCTGAAGCGAGAAGAGTTTATCCGGAAGGTAATTTAGGCGCGCAGATTCTAGGTTTTGTGAATGATAACGGTGGAAACTATGGTATCGAACAGGCAATGAATAAAGAATTAACCGGAACTGATGGCTACAAAAAAATTACGACAGATGCGTTCAACCAAACGATTGAAGTCGGAAGCGAAAATATCGAAAAACCAGCTGTGAATGGAAAAAATATTGCGCTTTCAATAGATCGAAATATTCAAGCAAAAGTTGAAAAGGTGCTAAAAGCGCAAATGGAAGCCAAAAAAATGAAGCACGGTGCGGTTTTGGTCATGGATCCGAAAACTGGTAAAATTATGGCGATGGCAAATTACCCAACATATGATCCGGCAGCTTATGCTAAAGTTGAAAACAGCTCGGTTTACAACAATAACACAACAACAATGGCTTACGAAAATGGTTCGGTAATTAAATCATTTACGATGGCAACAGGTATCAATGAGGGCGTTGCAAACGCAAATACTCGTTACTACAATACTGATTCGATAAAAATTGAGGATATTACGATTAATAACGCGGCTCTTGGATATACGGGTTCAATTACGTTACAGACGGCAATGAATTATTCGCTTAATACCGGAATGGTAACTATCGGAAAACTACTGGGCGGCGGTTCATTAAATAGTACTGCTAGAAATAAAATTTACGATTATTTCCACAATAGGTTTGGTCTTGGTCGTGAAACAGGAATTGAGGTTTTAGAGAGTCAGGGTTCACTAGTTTCGCCAAAAGATGCAGAAGGTAATGCGGTTCGATATTCGAATATGATTTTTGGTCAGGGTATGACAACGACGATGTTGCAAACTTCAACGGCATTTTCATCTCTTGTTAATGGTGGAACTCTATATAAACCAAGCATAGTGGCTGGAACTGTCGACGATGACGGTAATCTTTCGAAAAAATCACCTGAAATTAGCCGCGAGGGTGTTATCTCTAAAGAAACCAGCCAACAGATGAAGCAGGTTTTGGAGGGTGTTCGAAAAGTTGGTGGCGCAAAAGATCCATCCGGTTATCAAATCGGCGGAAAAACTGGAACCAGCCAAACGATTGTCGGCGGAAAATATGTTGATTATCAGACGATTGGTAGTTATGTCGGTTTTGGTGGCGGAGATCAAGCGGAATATGTTATAATGGTAGCTGTTTGGGGTGAAAACCAAAACTTACAAGGTTCTAAAGATGCTGCGCCAATTTTTACGGAAATTTCAAACTGGCTATTGAATTATTTAGAAGTTAAACCAACGAATTAGAAAAGAGGAAATATGTTAAACATCACAAATCACTTAATTGTTTCGGCATTATTTAGTCTAGCTGGATTTATTCTTGCGATGGGGTTAACGCCGTTATATACATTTTTCGCATACAAGTATGAATTTTGGAAAAAGCAAAAAACAGCTTCCGTTACGGGTGAAGCATTGACTGTAGT
>CAUUHU010000016.1:0-14765 GCA_963545035.1 uncultured Candidatus Saccharibacteria bacterium
ACTTTGTCTTCTTCCATTAATCTAATTTTATCACAAGCACTTTATTTTTTCAATAAAAAATGTTAAAATATCGGCATCGCTTAGCGAAAATATTTTTAGAAATCGAGGTCTTTAAAATGACTAGTACTTTAAAAAATATATTAGAACAAACCGTGTTGGGTTGTCAAAATGTTAAACGCCTTCCATCTAATAAGAGCTGGGATTCTTCTTTCAGCATCAATAATAACTTTATTGTCGAAATTAGTAGGGTTTCGACAAATAGATCTGTTATTAACGTTTATAATTTTAACGATTTTCAAAATCAAGCCCTTTCAAAAAAAATAACGATAGAGTTTGAAAGAGCCAAACTTGAAGACCAATGCGCGTTCAATATAAACACAAAAAATGCCTCACAAGAAGCGGAAAATTACGCCTATGAAATTATTGGGCGAGTTCTAGATCGCTTTAAAGGTAATAAAATCACTTAATTTGAGCCTTCGGGCTCTTTTTATTTTTAAAAAAATTTGATAAAATTAATATAATGAAAAACCCAAACTCTCTTGAAAACCGTAATCGCATACAAAATCGCGAAATAGTCGTTTTAGCACACAATATTCGTTCAACACACAATATTGGAGCAATCTTACGCACTTGTGAAGGATTTGGCATTTCGAAAATTATTTTTAGCGGCTATTCACCTTTTCCAATTCTGCCAGACGAAAATTTTAAAAAAACCAACCGCCTACCTCATATTGCGCAAAAATTAGACACCCAAATACACAAGACCGCACTCGGTGCAGAAAAAATCGTACCCACAGAAATTTCTGACAATATTTTCGATACAATTCAAAATCTTAAAAAACAAAATTTTGAAATATTTGCACTCGAACAGAGCAAAAAATCAATTTTTTTAAAAGATTTTTCGGCCCCAAAAAATACTAAAATAGCTTTACTTTTAGGTGAAGAAGTTGATGGTATCTCAGAAAAATTGATTGACCTGTGCGATAAAACTCTTGAAATCCCGATGTTTGGCAAAAAAGAAAGCTTCAACGTGTCGGTTGCTACAGGGATTGCTCTCTATAAAATTGCCTGTGAATGATTGTTCTTTATCTTTTCTTGCGCGTCTTTAATGATCCTTAAAGAAAACTCCAAAGAATCCATAAAATCATCTGGATTTTCTCGGATCATCTCTTTAAACTCAGCAAGATTTACAAGCTTAACTTCCGCAACCTCATTATGTAAAATAGCTAAATCTTCAATATTAAAATTAACTTTAGCCGCAAAAAACTGTATAAATCTACGCTTATTCTCTTTGGTATGAATAAAAACTTTTTCAACCTCAATAAAATCATGCGGCTTCAGATTTAAACCGATCTCTTCGATAGTTTCTCGATAGATTGCATCTAAGTAACTTTCACTAATTTGGACATGGCCAGCAGATGCTGAAAACTGCCACCTTCCCGCAAAAGTTTTTTTCGAAAAAGCTCGACGCTGAATTAAGAATTCATCATTTTCGTTAAATAAAATCAACGATACAACTCTATAAATTCTGCCAGTCTTTTTGTCAAAAACAGATTTGTCAATCTCGTCAATAATTTCATCCCGTTCATTAACGATTGGTAAAATTTCCACCGCTAAACCTCATCATCAGCGATTTCAGCAAAACTTGCAAAAAAATCATGCTTAATCTTCTTCCAATTCTTATCTTGCCGAACAAGCCATTTTTCATCTTCCTGATTTCTAAGAAGCATTTTTGTCGTCTCTTCGAGATAAACATCTCCCTGAGACCCTTTCAATAAGATTAAAGCACCTTTCTCCATAATCTTACGAACAAATATACCCGCATCAATAGCATTTTTCGCTTCATAGACCTGGCACCCACGTAAACGAGCGGCTGGAGCCAAATATTTATTAGCTTGCTCACCAACAGTAACAACCCAAGAGAGCTCAACGCCGTCAAGCATCTCTCCAATCCTTTGATGCTCCATCGCGGAAGATTCACCAAGCTCATTCATACTGCCAATAACCGCAATCTTTGAAGGAGCAGAAAGCGCATAGAGAGTCTGAATTGCCGCCGATAACGCCGCAGGACTCGAATTATAAGTATCATCAATCAACACAGAGTCTTCTAAACCTCGCATAAAATTCATTCGGCCAGGCACAGGCTTTAGGTTCGCTAGACCGTTTACGATTTCTTGCGGATTCAATCCCAATTTAATAGCAACAGCAACAGCACCCGTTATTGGTCTTAAGGAGTGCTCTCCAAAAACTTTTGCCCGAACGGGTATCTCGCCAAATTCTGGAGTTTGAATCTTACCGCTAAACCCCTCAAGAAGTGAAAAATCATTAGGAATAAAATTGTAGTTAGCTCCACCATTTGAGCTGTAAGTAGAAAAATTAGAATTCCTGAGATACTTTAAAAACTCACTATTAATATCATCTTGGTTTAAAATTGCAATCTTCGCATAAGTTGCAGCATCAAGTTCTTCTTGAGCTACCGCATCAATCGTACCAAAAAACTCCATATGTTCAGGGGCAACAGATGTAATTATTGAAATATCAGCAAAAAGATAAGTTCCAAACCGAGCAATATCACCAGGATGATCAGTTCCAAGTTCTTGAATAATCACCTCAGGTTCACTACTAGCTGGGGACTTGATTCGCTTTCGAGCAGCTTTAAAAACCTTATGCCATTGCCAAAAATTTCTTGGATTTCCGGGAAAATTTATACCTAAAATAGCAAGAGGAGCACTTAAATGCGTATTATGATTACCCTCATGTAAGCGCACTCGGTATTTCTGACTTAAAATAGTGGCGATAGCTAACTTCGTGCTCGTCTTTCCAACCGATCCAGCAACTGTAACCAATTTAATATCTGGGTGTTCTTCAAAATATCTTCGAACATATTTTTCAAGTTTTGTCTGAATTCCTTTTTTAAACATAATCTTCTTTTATTATAATACAAAATCACTACTTTTTCAAGCAGTGATTTATTTGTTGATGTGTGCCCACCCTGGGCGGTTTTTGTTATTTTATTTTTATTTATAAGTGTTATTTAGGGGAGAAAACAAACATCGCCCTTGATAACACATCAACTACACTCACATCTTATCAAAATAGTTATGCTTTGTCAATAGTTTATTTTAAAAAAGGTTCATTTTCTCTAATTTGATCCTTTAGCTCGCTATTAGAGAAATCTCTTCGAACATCGAACTCTTCCCAATTGCTATATTTTCCATCAGCTTCGCCTAGATTTAAAACCCTTCGCCAAGAAAAAATCTCACGAACATCGCTAGCATCTAGCGGATTAACCCTCGAATATTCAATTGCACCGAGATTAGGGATATCATAAATATACCTTTTTGACATATCGTTCCATTTTTCCGGTAAAAGACCCTCTATCAGGTAGCATGCCGATTGAATTAATTGTTTATGAGCAACAATAAGCACATTCTGGTTTGAATCTTCTTTTTTTAGCCTATCCGTAAAAGTTCGAAACCTTACATAAACATCAAAAATACTTTCGCCACCATCAAGACGCATATAAAACGGGTCATTGTATAGATATTTAACAGATAGAGGAAAATTATTAAGTCGCTCATTAACACTGACGCGACCATAAATACCCCAATTTCGCTCAGCTAGTAAATCATCGATTTTCCAAAAATATTGATTTTCGCCGCTTAAAATTACAGCCGTTTCCCTGGCACGAATAAAAGGTGATGAATACTTCGAATCAAAAAAATCTAAACTTCCATAAATTTTTGCAAGCTCTCTTTCAGCTTTTATAGCCTGTTCTTTACCTTCCGGCGAAAGACGCTGTCGCCAATCCGCACGCGTCTCGACTTTTTCCTCCAAGTCGATCTTCCTACCAAGTTTTTGCGCGTGCTGAACGATATTTGCTTCGCTTTGCCCGTGTCGAATCATTACAAGTCGTAGTGGATTCGCCATTTCTTCCTTTCTTTTTATTTAAAATTCTTATGCTTTATCTAAAATTATATCATATTTTAAACTTTTTCGAAAGCAATGTTTTATTTAATCCTAAAAAATGCTATAATTTATTAATGAATTTAAAAGATTGGCGGAAAAATCTTAAACATATTTTTGTTAATATTGATAAAAATAAAATTTCAACCTATCAAAATATCCAAAAAAATAAACCAACTGCAGTACTTTTTCATGGTTTTGGCGGAAACTACTTCGGCTTAACTCCTTTAGGATTTGAACTTTCAAAAAAATATTCGATTATCATCTGTGAGCTGCCTGCACACGGCAAGAGTTCGCTTGACACTTTCGAAAAAATTGAAGATTTTCAAAAATTCTATACAAAACTGATCGATAAACTAAATAAACATAACACGATAAGTCTTATTGTAGCACACTCATTTAGCTGCTATTTTGTTAGCGATTCAAAGATTTCAAAAAAAATTCCAACAGTCCTTATAAACCCCGTTTTCAGCCCAAGCTCATCTTTTCTAACTGGTATGAAAGCTTGTTCTAATTCAAAAACTGTTATGATTTTGTCAAACCTACCGATATTATCACCGATTAAAGTCGCCTTAATTCAAAAAAAATGGTCACACGAAGCCCTTAAAAATGTTTTTCAGAATATGTTTTTTTGTCAGCACTCGCCTAAAAGACTATTATCTCAGAAAAAAACCATCCCGATAGCATTGAATGGTAATAATTTTTCTAATAAGAATTTTGTTAAAATTGCCTTTATCGGAAAAAATGATTCAACCGTTGAACCTTTTTGTGAAAAAAAATTTAAAGAAGTTTTTCCAATAGCAATATCAAAAATTATACCAAAAACCGGTCACTTACTACCTATGGAAAGTCCTAAAGATATTGCTGAAATAATCCTTGAGACTATAAAATAAAGCCCGACACATGCCGAGCTTTATTTTTACATTTTTTCAATCTCTTGAAAAGAATTTTTAAGTCGTTTTATGCTTTCGTTTTTGCCGATTGCTCGCAATGTTTGATTTAAGGCCGGTGAAAATGGAGCCCAAGTTAATGAAATTCGAATAATCTGGAATAGGATTCCCGGTTTTTGACCAGTTTCCTCAAGAAGTTGATTTAGTGATTCTTGAAGCCCATCATCGCTCCAGTCTTCAATTTTTTCGAATTTATCAATTGTTTTTTCTAGTAGACTCAATAATTGTGATTTTTCAAGCTTTTTAAGTTGCTTATTTTTTAAAATCATCTCCAAATCAGCTTGTTGTTCAGTAAAGAAATAATCACTTGCAAGAGGTAAATCTTTAAGTGTTTTTAATCTATCAAAAACTAGACTAAGAACTTCTTTTTTATATTCTTCGCTAGCACTTTGAGCACCGTCTCCCCAAAAATCTTTCACACGACTAAACAAATCATCTAAAGAAATTCGACGAATCCATTGTCCATTAAGCCATAAAAGTCGCTGTTCATCAAACCTTGCGCCAGATTTCTGCACACGATCTAGTGAAAATTTTTCAATCAATTCTTCTTTCGTAAAAATATCTTGTTCAGTACCATCATTCCACCCTAGTTGCGCTAAAAAGTTAAGCATAGCTTCGGGCAAAATTCCGTCTGCACGATATTCACTAACACTTTTAGCACCATCACGTTTACCGAGTTTTTTATTCCCCTCTGGAGCTAGAATATGTGGTAAATGGGCTAAGATTGGCGGTTGAATTCCAAGAGCCTCGTAAAGCGAAAGATATTTTGGCGTACTAGCAACATATTCAGACCCGCGAATCACGTGCGTAACTTTCATTTCAAAGTCATCAACAATATGTGCAAAATTATATGTTGGTAATCCATCTGCCTTAATTAAAATAAAATCATCAAGAGCTTCTGGGCCAGCCGAAAGATCACCCATAACTGCATCATGCCAGCTATATCTTTTAATTTCTGGTGTTTTAAATCGAAGCGGCATTCCAATTTTCCACTCTGGTGGGTTTTCTGGACGATGCTCGCGATATAAAAATGCCCGCTTTTCAAGCTTTGCTTTTTTTCGAAATTCCTCAACTTCTTCAGGAGAATATGGATCAGCATAAGCTAACCCTTTTTCAATCATTTTTTTCGCCCAATCAAGATATTTTTCACGACGATCCGTCTGGTGGTATGGGCCAAAATCACCCATTTCCCTGCCTTCACATCCATAAATTGGACCTTCATTCCAATCAAGCCCGAGCCATTTTAATGTATCCAGAATTAAACCTTCCGCCCCCTCAACAAATCGAGCTTGATCGGTATCTTCAATTCTTAAAATAAAATCTCCGCCTGTTTGTTTGGCGATTAAATAAGGGTAAAGTGCGCTTCGAACATTTCCAACATGAATGTAACCAGTTGGGCTTGGCGCAAAACGAGTTCTTGCTTTCATAGCTATATATTATACTTCAATTTTTATTTTTTCTCAACCTAAAATAAAAAGTAGCTGAAGCTACCTTTTACGCATTTATGCTTGTTGCGATTTTTCGAATCTCTTCTCCGGAGATTTTTCCAGATGATTCAACTTTATATAGTTTTCCGTTATTAACCCAAACAGATTCACCTCGTCGATTTGAATATATCGTTAGACCGTTACTGTATGTAGTAGAGTAGTCCTCGCTCCAATTCTCTTTTACATAATTTTGCAATAACGCCGAACTATCCCAATTGCTCTGAGACTGCTGGATCTTATAGCTAGCACTGCCGTTCTTATATTCAAAATTAACATTCTTCCCGTCAAAATATGCAAAACCCTTTCGAGAATATCCTTTAGCAATATAGGCTGGAGTTTCTACCGCCATACCGGACTGAAAAGATGTAATTTTACTAGAAATATCGGGCAAATTTACATAAGTTAGATAGCCAACCCCTAAAACTGCTACAGCAAACCCCATAGATAAACTAATAAATTGTTTTCTCGCGAAAAAACTCTTATAATGAACGCCTCGACCTTTTTTACTTTCTTGGCGAGACTTTTCGATAGCTTGATTAATTTCAAAATTCTTAATTGCACGATCCGACAACTGCTTATTTTGAATTTTCTTAGAGCGAAGCTCCTTATTAGCTTTTTGTGCAATCGGATGCTCTTTAAATGGCGCAATTTCTTCTGCTTCTTTAATTTGTTCTTTCGAAATTGGGGAAATAATCTTGGAGTCTTTCGAAAAACGAGAAATCAGAATTCTATCTTCATGACTCTCTTTAGTTTCACGTGCACGCAAAATCGCCTCTTGATAATCATGGCGACGCTTAAACTGGCTAATCATTTCATCTTGATGTAATGAGACACCTTGTCTTTTTGGAACTCTTACATATTTTCGATTCAAAGTGCTTGAACGCTGCAAATTATCATGAATTTTCGAAACATCATGTTGTGCATTGATTTGGTGATTCTCGGCCGTACTTAAAAGCACCCCCGTGGCTGCATCATATTTTTTCCCATTTATAATAATTTCATTCTTCATTTTCTTCCCTATTTAGCTTATGTATATTTTACTTTATTCTGGTTGTTTTTTCAAGGGTTTTTATAAAAAAAGATCCACAGAATTTTCATTCTATGGATCTAATAAAATCATATAGTCAATTTTGGTACCGCGAGCCGGACTTGAACCGGCACGAGCGTAATGCTCACCAGATTTTGAGTCTAGCGTGTCTACCAATTCCACCATCGCGGCTGATATTCACGACTAATGATTATGTTTTTGGTTATTTACATAACTTAATATCTATTGTATACTAAGAATAAGGAAAAAGCAATAGAAATGGATGATAATAATAAAAAAAATCAGGATAACGGTCTAAGAATCCCCGAACGAAAAACACAAAACTCCCTTCTCGAGGGTCAAAATCGTGCTGCAATCGATTTTCGAAGACAAAAAGTTGAACAAATTTATAAAAAAGTAAATATCGAACAACAAGCCGAAATCCAAAGTCAGCAAGAAAACCAAGCACCTGCAAAAATAAACCTTGCAGAATATTTGAAATCTCAAAAAAACACAGAAAATATCGAAAAGCAACGAGAGGATTTAATAAAAAAATCAATCTCCGAAGTTTCACAACCGCTCCAGCCAAAGCCAAAAGCGGACTTCAGCTCTGGCGTCGGTCAAGAAACTGTTGATTTTAAATCAAGACAAAAAATAATTCAACCACTCCAAAATAAACAAGATATTATAAAAACTAACACCTCCGAGAAATCTGCTTACAACCCCCAACAATTTACTCAAAATGCGTATCAAAGCAATCAGAAACAGCAAGCGAGTGAACAGTGGAAGAGATATCATGCAGCTTGGCAAAACTATTATCAAAAATATTACGCCAATTATTATTCTGCGGCCTTAGAGCAACAAAAAAAGAAAATTACCAATATTCAGCCAGAAGTTATAGAGGAATTAACTGAAAGCCAAAAGAAAGAACGCGCTTTAGCTAAATTAAAAAAAGACATCTCAGCAAAAGCTCGCGAGCAAACTGATAAAATTCGTAAATCACGACATTTTGTGCCAATTTTCTCTGCAGTTATCGTAGTGCTAGTATTTATGTTCTTGCAATATAATCGTTTAATTTTTGCATCTGTCGAGGCTTACGTTGCACCTGGAAATTCTGATGCAGCGCAAGTTATTTATAGTCCAAATTCTACAAATTCAGTTAGTCAAGAACCTAAATTAATAATTCCTAAAATAAATGTTGACGTTCCTGTAATTTATGGAGTTGGCAATGATAGCGCATCTCAACTTAAAGCGATGGAAAAAGGAGTTGCTCATTTTGCAATTCCTGGAGCGAATGCAGTTCCCGGAAAAAATGGAAACACAGTGCTAAGTGGCCACTCAAGCAACGACCTTTTTGACACGGGAGATTATAAATTTATCTTTGCTCAGCTCGATAAGCTTCAAAAAGGAGATGTTATTTATGCCAATTACAACGGAGTTCGTTATACTTACAACGTTACAAGGTCTGAAGTTGTGCTTCCAAACCAAGTTAATCGCGTTCAAGTCGGAACAGATAAGCCTATGTTAACCTTGATAACCTGCGTTCCAATCGGAACCGCAGAAAAACGCCTCCTCGTGTTTGCTGAACAAGTTTCTCCAGATCCAACAAAAGCAGAAGCAGCATCAAAAGAAGACAGTCAATCGCAAAATTCAAGCCAAGCTTCACTTCCTCGAAATTCCCTAACGTTTTTCGAAAGACTATTTAACTGGAAGTGGAATTAAAGAACACATCTAACACCTCTTGATTTATTACTATTTTTGTGCTATAATATAATTATTCTATTTAGAGCATAGGAGGAACATTACATGGTTAACTATTTACAAGAGAAGCGGAAAATAATACATGATAGCGAAACCAAGTTTATTGAGTTTTGCGCGATAGCAGAATTTAATAGCAAATTGCCACCGGAAGAAAGAAAGACAAAGTATAAACCAGTGCACGTATATTTGGAAGGCGGCAATGATGCTCGTATCGTGCCAACTCAGATATACGATAAAGGCGAGAATGAATGTAAATTCACCGGATGGAAAATCGTTGATGGTGAAAAAATACAAATCTCAGGTCTCTATGACAAAGGCTTCAAAAACAGTTACTATGAGTCCGTAGGACACTATAAGTAGTTTTTTACACAACCTAACGCTCAATTTTGAGCGTTTTTTCTTTATCTTTTTAGTTGTAAAAACTTAAAAAATATGTTATACTAACACTTATGAAAAAACATCTTATTCTCGTTATCAATCCACGTTCGAGTGGTTTTGAATTGATTCGAGAAAAAATCCTCCCCTTTTTGGAAGATGCTCATTTCGAGAAAAATCAACTTACAACTTTTGAAATTCAACCAACTTCACCAATGGAAAACGCACAAGAAATGGCCAAAGGATTAAAAGATGGAGATATTATTCTTGTTGCCGGTGGTGATGGAACTGCACATATCGCCGCCAATGCTGCAGCACTTTCAGGAAAAAAGAACTTAAAAATAAAATTCACGGGCTTTGGCAATTTTAATGATTACGCCCACAGTTTTTCGAAAAATAGCGGAAAAGCTGCAATTGAGGCTTTCGAAAAACTTGAAGTTAAAGCTAAAATCCGCCCAATTGAATTAAAAATTAATGGATCTTTTTTTAGATATGCACCACTTTACGCAACGATTGGTTTAACCGCCGAAATGGCCGAGATTTTTGAAGGCCGAAGAATCCGAAAAGTTTTGAAAAAAATCCACAATCGAAACATGCGCTTAATTCTTTCACTTAGTGCTGCAACTCGCTTTTATTTCAAACATTGCCGAAATCATGTTTTAAACATATCAGAAATTAAAGCCGATACGGATAAATTTGATAAAATTCCAACAAACCCAACAGATATAGTTTTTATGAATGGCCCACGAATGGCTCGAATTATGCGTAGTTCTATAAATAAAACAGATGCGGATAATTTTGGATTTGGGGTTTTAAATTCAGCAAGGTTAGTTCAAAATTCTCCTTTTTTGCTTCGAGGAATTTTTGGAAAAATACCTTTAACTCGTAAAAAATCTGTTAAAATTACTTTTCAAAATCCACAAAATATAACGATCCAAATTGAGGGTGAAGTTTGTAAAATCAAAAAAGTTAAAACAATTGAAGCCACTTTAAGCGAAAAAATAATAGAGGTTTTATAGAATGAACGAAATCGAATTAACAAAAAAATTAATCGAAATAGAAAGTGTTTCAGGGAATGAAACTAAAATTTTAGAATTTATTGCAGACTTTTTGCAAAAAAAATCAGCAAAAGTTTGGCAAAATGAAGATTTTACAGCAGGCATTTTTAAGATTCAAAACTCGAAAGATCAAGATTCGAAAAACAATCGAGCAATTATTTTAACTGGCCATATCGACACCGTTTCTGCCGGAGATTTAAATGCTTGGGACAAATCTCCTTGGCAAGCCATTGAAACTAGCGAAAAAATCATTGGGCTCGGTGCAAGCGATATGAAAGGTGGCCTGGCTGCTCAATTTATCGCAGCACTAGATTTTATTAAAGAAGGAGATTTTAAGAGTAATTTTGATCTCTGGCTTGTTGCGGTTTCGAATGAAGAAATTGACGGTCGCGGAAGTCGTAATTTTGTAAAATGGTTAAATCAACAATCTGATTTTAGCTACGAAGAAATTTTCGGAATTATTGCTGAGCCGACAAACAATAAAAATATCGAAATCGGCCACCGTGGAAACAGGTTTTTAACTTTAAAATTTACCGGAGAAAGCGGGCATGCTTCACAGCAAGAAAATTATCAAAAATCCGCACTTTCAAAAGCTTCAAATTTTCTGTTAGGCATTAATACCATTTTTAATCACTGGAGTGATAAATATTCAAACATTTGTTTAGGGAACCCTAGCTTAGTTCCAACCTCCTTAAGCGCCGGAGATAAACAGAGCCCTAATAAAACAGCAACCTCTGCCGAAATAATTCTAGATGTGCGAACAACCCCAGAACTTGACACAGACTTCGAAAGTACTTTTAATCTTCTGGCTGAAAAGTATGACTTTTCTTGGACATATCACAGTGAACCCGTACCATCAACTCTTGTCTCAAAAGATTCAACGGTTATTAAGAATACACTAAAATCTACAGGTTTGACAGACTTATCAGTCATGATTAGTCCTGGCGCAACAGATCAAGGAGAGTTTGTTAATGGCCTTAAAAATGCTCAAGTGGTTGTTTTTGGCCCCGGAGAATGGAATGAGGCACATCATCAAAATGAATTTATATATAAAGAAAAACTTTCAAAATACAAAATAGAAATAATAGATTTCCTGAAAGAATTTTAATCAAAATCCTTGACTTAGTTAATATTTTTTGTTAAAATATTAACATACGCGGGTTTAGCTCAGTTGTTAGAGCGCTTCCTTGCCATGGAAGAGGCCAGGAGTTAGAGTCTCCTAACCCGCACCATATAATAAATTTTATTTTATAAACCTTTAATAGGTTTATTTTTTATTCCTTAGTATTTCAAAAGAGCAGCCCAAGCTACTCTTCTATTGTCATATTTAGTCGATTTATCGAAAATGTACCGTTATCATTTTTTATAAAGGTGTAGATAAACTTATTGTCTGCAGAAATCGTAAACGGAAAATCCGCTAGCCCCTTCGATAAAACTTGCCGATTCATACTATCAAAATCTGAAATCACCAATTTACCTTCAGAATACTCCCCTAATACAAAGTCATCGAGCCACTTAATTTCGTCTTCATCAACTGAAGTGTATGTGTAGTTATTGCGAGTTTCAAGATCATAGGAATAGACATTATTCCCTTTTTTTGCAATTAAAATCCTTGATTCACCATTAAGTTTTAGGTAATCCGGCATAAAACCAACATTCAACACTTTGACTAGTTGTAAACCGTCTGACCAGCTCGCAGACTTATAAATGTTAATTTTTGATCCTTCAGCCACATAAAGATAACTTTCCCTGTAATATCGCCCTATCGCAACCTTTGGCTGGTCTTTTAGGCCACTTACTATTTCGTTATTTTTATCACCACGTCTTATACCAACTGAAAATTCACCATTTTTAACATTTTTTTGAATGTATGCAATATTTTCCTTATCATAAACTTCAAAATCAACGATATTATTTAAAAATGCAGCAGAAATAGTGTTATTTGAAATATTTATCTCCCGTAAATCCGTCCCGGAAAGACCAATAAGCTTATTAGCATCATCATTCAATATTGCTAGCTTAGAAAAATCAAGATGAAATTTTTGAGTCAGGTTTATAGATTCTGTAGGATTCTCGAAATTCAAGACCAGCCACTCAAGCTTTCCACCATTATTAAAACTTACTATCGCCTTTTTGTTGTCGTTAGAAATCTTTGAGATTTTTAAACTATCTGCTATTTTATAAAAATTATCTTTTCCGGATGTTTCTGAAGTTTGACTATTTCGCTCGAAGATGTTTGAGTTAAAATTTAGTTTCGCTATTTTTGGTTCTCGATCAGAAATATCAATTAACCAAAATACAGCCTCACCACTTGAGTCTTCCGATATAGCGAAAATCTTTTTCTTATCAGGAGCTACAAAAGCATTTTTTAAATTCACAATATTCAAAAAGCTTTTCTCTGTTATCTTTTTAGGAACTAGGCGGGCATAGTTCAACCACAAAATTTCACCAACCCTAACTTCTGCTTGGCGCCACCAAGTTTGATAGCCTTCTTTCCAGATTGAAAATTCATGTCTTCCTGGTGCTACTAAATTTTTTGTTGGCGTACCCTCTGGTAAACGTTTTTTGTCTATTTCTGAAATTGAGTTTGGAATTGAAGAGTTAAACTGAACTAGACCAGTTCTCTGAACCTCAAGTTTTTCATCAAGGCGCCAACCTTGAGTTAGAAAAATCAAAATAGAAACAACACCTAAAACAGTAGCTGCCATTATAAAATTTTTAAAGAAAACTATTGTATTTTCTTTTCTTCGAGATATCTTCATACTACTCGTAATTATAGCATATTTTAACCGTTGTTGGCAAATTATTATTTTTCATAAAAGCACTTGCTAAAGATTTTTTATGGTGCTAAAATGGGTGTATGGAATATATAATTAAAGATATCAAAGGACGACAAATTTTAGACTCCCGCGGCAACCCAACAGTTGAAGCGGACGTAATTTTAGAAAGCGGTGCTTTTGGTCGCGCAGCAGTTCCAAGCGGCGCATCAACAGGATCAGGTGAAGCTCTCGAACTTCGCGATGGCGACAAAGCTTTTGGCGGAAAATCAGTCTACAAGGCTGTTTCTGCTGTTAATAATCAGATTCGAGAAGCCTTGATTGGTAAAAATGCTGAAGATCAAGAAGCTATCGATAAAATCATGATCGATCTTGACGGAACTGAAAATAAAGCTGGCCTAGGTGCAAATGCAATCCTTTCAGTATCTCTTGCAACAGCAAAAGCCGTAGCAAACGCAAAAGGTGTTGAGCTTTGGCAATATATCGCTGAAAAAACTAACTCAACTCCAAATCTTCCACTTCCAATGATGAATGTCATGAATGGTGGCGCACACGCCGGATGGGCAACTGATATTCAAGAATACATGATAATGCCTGTTGGAGCTAAAGATATTTTCGAAGCTATTCAGATGGGCGCCGAAACCTTCCATGCTTTAGCAAAAGTTCTTAAATCAAAAAGCTACCCAACAACTGTTGGTGATGAAGGTGGATACGCACCAAGAGTCCAAAACGGAAATGAGGAGCCTCTACAATTAATTTCTCAAGCTATTAAAGATGCCGGATATGAACCAGGAAAAGATATCGCTTTTGCATCAGATCCAGCTTCAAGCGAATTCTATAAAGATGGAAAGTATGATTTGAAAGCTAACGATGCAATCCTTTCTAGTGAAGAAATGATTGAATTCTACGAAGATTTAACTTCAAAATATCCTTTTGTCTCAATCGAAGATGGTCTTGCTGAAAATGACTGGGATGGCTGGAAAGTTCTTACAGAACGTCTTGGCAAAAAAATCCAACTCGTTGGCGACGATTTGATGGTTACAAATTCAAAGCTTCTTCAAAAATCAATCGACTTAAATGTTGCGAATGCTATTCTTATTAAGCCAAATCAGATTGGCTCTCTAACAGAAACTATTAATGCCGTAAAATTAGCTCAAAATAACGGTTATAATACTGTAATGAGCCACCGCTCAGGTGAGACAGAAGATGTAACAATCGCTCATTTGGCTGTTGGTTTAGGATGTGGTCAGATTAAAACTGGCTCACTTTCGCGAACTGATCGCGTTGCGAAATATAACGAATTGATGCGAATCGCTGAAGCACACCCAGAACTAAAGCTTGCGCAGCCTTTTGAAAAGTAGTAT
>CAUUHU010000017.1:0-14629 GCA_963545035.1 uncultured Candidatus Saccharibacteria bacterium
GGTTGAATATGCCGGCGAATATCGCAAAAGATATTTGTTGCGCACAATTTTGAGCAAAATTTTGCGACGATAATTTGACTTTTTGCTGTTTTGGTTATAGAATAGGAATTACGAGGTTTTACCTTAGTAAATTTAAAGGCAGGTGCAAAAGCCATGGCTAGATTTAACATTTCTATGGAGCGAATCGATGATGATTATCAAAGGGTTGTTGATATTGATAATGAGACTAGAACGCTTAAAAGAGAGCTTAACGGCTTATATGAATCACAAGAGGACATTTGTGAAGATTTAAGACTTGCAAGCAAAGCTTTATATTATGCAAGAAAGGAATGTAAAAAAGCAAAAAAATTATATAAGTGTGGCAAAATTGATGAGGATGAGTATTTAGAGTATGATAAAAACTTGGAATATTATAAGGATTCGATTAGAAGACGCACTGAAGCAAAAAGAAAGAATGGTGAGATGATTAAAAGCCTAAGAAGCGCAATAAAAAGTAACGAAGAGCTTTTAAGGGCACGAGTTGATGCTCGTTACGATTGGGAAACCTGACTTTAACCACCGCAAAGGTGGTTTTTTATTGACAAAAATTATGATATATGGTAAAATTATAACCTATCTAAAACAAAAGAGTTCTAGATAAGAATTATTTAAAGGAGGTTGTCGCTTATGGCAACTCGTAATTTTAAACAAATAGCAAACCTTGGCCGTACGAGAGCTGGTTATAAAAATGCGATTAAAGCATTTGAATCTAGCTTTCCAAGTGAAACGCTTGAAGACTGTAAGGACTCACTTAGTTCAACTCAGCAAGTAAGAGTAGAGCTTTTAGGTACAATCAGCGAATTGTCGAACAAACTAAATAATTCAGTAAATCCGTCTCAAGATGACTATAAACTACTGGAGTTTTTCCAAAAATGTTTAAGTCGTATTGATAAAGGAATAATTCCCAGCTTGAATAAGATGATTCAGGATTTAGAGGAAGCTGAAGCTAAAGATATTCGAAAAGTTAATGCCGTAAAGAGCTCGAACTATAAAGATAAGAAATATGGTTTTCGCACTAAATGTGTTCCAGATAAAAAGGAATACAAGCGCGATCGCGACATTGCACGGACAAATAAAAAGAAGCGTCAATGGCTTGCTAGCTAAAAAACAATTTGTTTAAAGGTAATTAACCGCTCAAAAAAGGGCGGTTTTTCTTTACGCCTATGTTTTTTTGTGCTAAAATGGTAAAAGTTAAAGAAGGAGGTTTGAGTTTTGGACGATTTTAAATATTTGCCAGAAAATGCTCATTATTTTGATTCGGCATGTCAATCTTTGCGCCCGCAACCAGTTTTAGATGCTTTAAACGATTACTATTTGAATTTTAACTCTTGTGGTGAACGTGTAAAATATGCTTGGGGTAAAAAAGTAGATGAAAAGGTTGAAGAAACTCGCGAGGCAGTTTTGGATTTGTTAAAACTAAAAGAAAAAGATTATTTTGTAAGCTTTACGCTTAATACAACCTATGGTTTAAATTTATTACTTTCACAGCTTGAATTGCCGGTTTCGAAAGTGATAACTAGTGAGATTGAGCATAATTCGGTTTTTCTTTCAACGATCGAATTTGCCAAAAAACATCAAATTGAACGAATTGTACTTGAGCGCGAAGAAGATGGTTCGATTTCGCTCGAGAATGATTTTTCTAAAGCTTTGGTTGTAGTTAATGCGGCTTCGAATATTGATGGGCGACGACTCGAAAATATCAAAAAACTAGTTAAGGAAATTAAAAAACAAGGTGGATTTGTAATTATCGATGCGGCACAAGCGCTAGGTTCAAGTTATGAATTACTCCAAAAGATTCCAGCAGATGCGATCGTTTCGAGCGCGCACAAGATGTATTCAGCGAGCCTTGGAATTATGATTGTTCGAAAGGATTTTGCAAGATTCGTAAAAACTTCTTTTGTTGGCGGCGGAATGGTTTCGGGCGTTTCGAAAGAATCTTATGAAGTCTTAGACGGCGAACATATTCACGCGCTTTTCGAACCAGGGCTTCAAGCTTGGGGTGAAATTATTGCTTTAAAAACAGCAATTGATTGGCTAAAAAAGCAAAAGAAAACTTCACAAATTGATAAGTTTGCAGATGAAATTTTCGAATTTTTGAATGCACAAAAAGGTGTGCATGTAATTAACAAAAAATCTGCGCCGGTTATTAGTTTTTATCACGATGAGCTTGACGCGCACTTAATTGCGCAAGCTTTGAGCGATGAGGGAATTATGGTACGAAGCGGTTATTTTTGCGCACATTATTATTTGAAAGAAGTTCGAAAATTGCCACATTTGGTACGAATTTCAATTGGCTTGCACAATACCGAAGCCGATGTTGCAAAATTGAAAGAAGTTTTGGAAAGGATTTTTAGTTAATGGTTTGTATTGCTGCATTTATAATTTTATTGGTTATCTGGCTATTCACACCTGCTTTAAAGCTGTTTGGCTTTAAAAAACAAGCAAAATCAATCAACCAAATGTTTAAAAAATCAATGCATTGTTTTTCACGAAGAGTAACTTTGCGTGCTTGTGATTCGAATTTTAAAGATGAGATCAAAAATTCAATCCTTCGAAAATTAATTGTAAAGCACAAAAAATGGGTAAAACCAGTTTCTTGGGCTATTGAGGCGGTGGCTGGCTTGATTGTTTTAATTACTGTTTGGTCAGTTTTAACGGTGATTAAATCGGCTTTAGCGCTATTTGTTTTTGGAACTTGCGACATTCAGCGGCCGGCTTCTTGTGCGTTAAATTCAACTGAGGCTTGCTCGATTGATGGTGGAAACACGGAAGGTCTAATAGTTTCATGGTTTACGGATTGGGGACAAATTTTTAACGCAATGCCTGCGAAGTTTCGAAGTTGGAATGCGCAAGATTACGTTGTGGAGAATTCAACTTATCGCGGTGAATTTTCGAATGAAGTTTCGAAAGACGCAAGCGTGGCGGTTGATATTTTCGACCCAGGCTGTATTGTTTGTCGACGTTCATTTATAAACCAAAAAAATAGCGGTTTCTTTAAGGCGCATAAAACATATCTTTTGCCGTATCCAATTCCTGGAAAATTCAAGAATTCTGATCTTATAGCTAAGTATATTGAAGCCGTGCGAGGTGTTCAGCCTGAAAATGGCAAGAAAATTTCAGCCGAATGGATGATTATTGAGAAGATTTTTATCGAAAAGGATGAAAAAGGAATTTTGTTCCAAGAGAAATTTAATGGTGAAAACCAAACCGCAACAACAACTGAAGAGACTGAAAAGATTCTGCAAGGTTGGCTAAAAAATGCGGGATATTCGGATTCTCAAATCGAAGAAATTTCGAAAAAGGCAAAAAGTGAAGAAATCTCGAACCGTATTAAAGAAAACTTGCGAATCGTGAACGATGAGATTAAAACGAAAAGTATTCCAACTTTGATTTATGAAAATCAGCGACACGAAGGCCTTTATAAAGCTTCAAAATAATTTTTATAAAAACTCTTTACAAAATATTATAAATTAGGTATAATTATAGGTAGCGTCGCGTCGTGTGTTTTGCTAAAACAGTGACTCGTGCGACGCGCATAATATTATTAATAAAAGGAGAAAATCTAAAAATGGCAGATTTTGACCGCTCAAAGCCACACGTAAACGTTGGTACAATGGGACACGTTGACCACGGTAAAACAACTCTTACTGCGGCTATCACAGCAGTTCTTGCAAAACGACTTCCATCAGAAGTTAACAAACCAATCGCGTACGATCAAATCGACAACGCTCCAGAAGAAAAAGCTCGTGGTATTACGATTGCTTCTTCTCACCAAGAATACGAATCAAAAAACCGACACTATGCTCACGTTGACATGCCTGGACACGCAGACTATGTTAAAAACATGATTACTGGTGCCGCTCAAGTTGATGGTGCTGTTCTTGTTATCGCAGCTACAGATGGTCCTATGCCACAAACTCGTGAACACGTTCTTTTGGCAAAACAAGTTGGTGTGCCTAAGATTGTTGTTTTCTTGAACAAAATGGATATGGCCGACGAAGAACTTGTTGAATTGATTGAAATGGACGTTCGTGAACTTCTTTCAGCTAATGGATTTGATGGCGACAACGCTCCAATCATCAAAGGTTCAGCTCTTAAAGCTCTTGAAGGTGATGAAAAATACGAAGATGCTATTATGGAATTGGTTGATGCTATGGATTCATACATCGAAGAACCAGTTCGTGATATGGACAAACCATTCTTGATGCCTATCGAAGACGTTTTCTCAATTAAAGGACGTGGTACAGTTGCTACTGGACGAATTGAACAAGGTGTTGTTAAGCTTAACGACGAAGTTGAAATTGTTGGTCTTCGCCCATCACAAAAAACTGTTGTTACTGGTATCGAAGCCTTCAAAAAATCTCTTGACCAAGGTCAAGCAGGTGACAATGCCGGTCTTCTTCTTCGCGGTATTGACCGAGATCAAATCGAACGTGGACAAGTTATTGCTGCTCCTGGCACAATTACTCCACACACAGAATTTGAAGCTGAAGTTTATATCTTGAAGAAAGATGAAGGTGGACGACACACTCCATTCTCAAAGGGTTACAAACCACAATTCTACTTCCGAACAACTGATGTTACTGGTGAAGTTGAACTTCCAGCTGACAAAGAAATGGTTATGCCTGGTGACAATGTAACTTTCAAAGTTAAATTGCAAGCACCTATCGCCATGGAACAAGGTTTGAACTTTGCTATCCGTGAAGGTGGACGAACTGTTGGTGCTGGTGTTGTTACAAACATCATCAAATAATAGTTTATAACTTTACAAAAAGCGCTCCGAAAGGGGTGTTTTTTGTTGATTTTAATAACAATATATGTTAAAATATTAAAGCAATATAAAATTGTTTGAGAATTCGTTCGAGGTTATCTTAAAATTTCGAAAGAAGTTACAAACGTAAAAATAAGGAGTGAAAAATGGCAGAACAAGGCCTAACAATTCGTATTCGCCTAAAGGCATACGATCACAAAGTTATTGACCAAAGTGCAAAACAAATTGTTGACACTGCAATTCGAACTGGAGCAACTGTTGCTGGACCAGTTCCACTACCAACACGTCGAAGCACTTTCACGGTTGTAAAAAGCCCACACGTTTACAAAATGGGTGGTGAAGCTTATGAGATGCGCGTACACAAACGTTTGATCGATATTAGCAACGCTACGCCAAAAACTATCGATTCTTTGCAAAACCTTAGCCTTCCAGCCGGTGTTGATGCAGAAATCAAAATGTAGTTAGAAATAAAAAACGAGTCATTTAATTTGGCTCGTTTTTAAGTTTATTTTTTACGGAAAATATGGTATAATCATAAGCAATATGAGTCAAAAACAAAATGCACGAACTTATGCTAGAAATCGAACAAAATTGAGTCGTCGAGGTTTTGAAAAGAACCCAGAAAACGATGCGATATTTTTGTTTAAATTAATTTTGTGTGCATTAATTTCGCTGTTTTGGATTAAAACCCATGAGGCCGTGAGTGTTCCGCTTGGTCTTTTTGTCGGTTTTTTGGGTATCTATTTTTTTGAAAAGCGCCAAGATAACCGAAGAATCTTTTATGCAGTTTCATTGATATGTGGAATTATAAGTTTCTTTTTACCTATAGGCTTTTTGATTTGACATTTTTAATTTAAAATTGTATAATGTATTAATCACAATATCGGAGGTGAAGTACGTTATGCTGCAAAAAATAATTGTTATTCTGTTTGCAATTGTTCTAATTCTTTTTAATTCTGTTGGCAGAGAAAGAATAAATAGAAAACTATTAATTTTTCTTTCTTCTGTCATTGTGCTGAATGCCATTCTACTAATTGTTAGGCAGGTCACTGGAAAAGAGATGGAATTGTTTTCCTTCTTGGCTATCGAAAATGATTCTGGTCCAATTTTAATGATAAGATTAATATTGGAAATAGTGATAAGTTTAGCAATTTTAGTGAAAGCAACAGGTGTAGCAAAGTTTAGGAAAGATCTTGCTTTATTCGGGGCAGCATTTATTGCAACGCAAGCAATTATGGATTATCCAGGGGCTATTTCTCAATTAATGAGATATAATCTATGGCGAGGAATACTTTTTACTTTATTGTATTTACTCCTGGCAAATTTGGCTTGTCGAGAATGGAAACATGCAGCAGAATAAACCGTTTCGAAAGAAGCGGTTTTTGTTGTAAATAATACACGCTAAATATAGCGTTTTTTCTTGATTTTTTAAAACAAAAGCACTATAATTATATAAGTCGAACAGAAGAACTTTAAAATATTTACTTAGAATAGAAAAACGTGGTGAAATAAAATGGTACAAATTGAACTATTTAGTAAAGAAGAATTGCAAAAAATGCAAGCAGAATCTAGCTTATTTAAGAACGTTAAGGTTTTGAAACGTGATGGTCGTGAGGTTTTGTTTGATGCCGAACGCATTTATCGCGCACTTCAAAAAGCCTATATTTCGGTATATGGAGAGAATGAAGACTCGATTTCGAAAGCGTTTGAAGTTAGTAATTTAGTTATTGAAAATCTAAAAAAGAAAATCAATAACGGTCAGAATAAATTTGCGATTGAAGAAATTCAAGATGAAGTTGAAGCAACGCTTAGAGATTTAAAAGAAGACGAAGTGTATTATCATTACAAAAATTGGCGCGAAGAGCGTAAAGAAGAACGTGAAAGTGCTAAATCAATTGATAAGACAATTAATCGATTAATCTCGAAAGAAGCTACAACTGTTAACGAAAATGCAAACAAAGATAGCGGAGTTTTTGCGACTAGACGTGATTTAACGGCTGGTGTGACAGGTAAAGCGATTGGTTTACAAATGCTTCCAGAGCATGTTTCGAATGCACACCAAAAGGGCGAAATTCATTTTCATGACCTTGATTATAGTCCTTACGAACCAATGACTAATTGTTGTTTAATTGACTTTAAAGGTATGCTGAAAGAAGGTTTCTTGATGGGGAATGCGAACATTGAAAGCCCTAAATCAATTCAAACAGCAGCAGCACAAATGGCGCAAATCATTGCAAACGTTGCGTCAAACCAATATGGTGGATGTTCTGCAGACAGAATTGATGAACTTCTTGCTCCTTACGCAAAGCTTAACTACGAAAAACACCTGAAAGATGCTGAAAAATGGATTGAAGACAGCGACAAACAAGAGCAATACGCTTGGGAAAAGACGCGTAAAGATATCTATGACGCAATGCAATCTCTTGAATACGAAGTTAATACGCTTTTCACTTCAAATGGTCAAACGCCTTTTGTAACTTTCGGTTTTGGTCTTGGCCAAACTGAGCTTGAACGCGAAATCCAAAAAGCTATTTTGAAGATTCGTATTAAAGGTTTGGGTGCGTCGCATCGAACAGCAATTTTTCCAAAGCTAGTATTCACTCTTAAACGTGGTGTGAATCTTTATTCTGAAGATCCAAACTATGATATTAAGCAGCTCGCCTTGGAATGTGCAACAAAACGGATGTATCCAGATGTGCTTTCTTATGACAAGATTATTGAGTTAACGGGCTCATTTAAGGTTCCAATGGGTTGTCGCTCTTTCCTTCAAGGTTGGAAAGATGAAAATGGCACAGAAGTAAACTCTGGTCGAATGAATCTAGGCGTAGTTACCTTAAACTTGCCGCGAATCGCAATTGAGTCTGGCGGGAATTTCGAAAAATTCTGGAGAATCTTTGATGAACGCGCCAAAATTGTTAAAGACGCGCTTGTTTTTCGAGTTAATCGTACGAAAGAAGCTCTACCCACTAATGCGCCAATTTTGTATCAATACGGTGCTTTTGGTAAACGTTTAACTCCAGAAGATTCGGTTGATGAAGCTTTCAAAAACCGTCGTGCAACAGTTTCGTTTGGATATATTGGTCTTTACGAAGTTGGTACAGTTTTTTATGGCGGTTCATGGGAAAATAATCCAGAGGCTAAAGAATTTACAATTTCTATCGTTCGAAAAATGAAAGAACTTTGTGAAGAGTGGTCGAATGAATTTGGCTATCACTTCAGTGTTTATTCAACTCCGAGCGAAAGCTTAACCGACCGCTTTTGTCGTTTAGACAAAGAGAAGTTTGGTGTAATTGAAAATATTACAGATAAAGAGTACTATACAAACTCTTTCCACTATGATGTTCGAAAAAATCCAACTCCTTTCGAAAAACTTGATTTTGAAAAAGATTACGTTAAGGCTGGTGCAACTGGTGGATTTATTCATTATTGTGAATATCCGGTTTTGCAACAAAATCCGAAAGCGCTTGAAGCTGTTTGGGATTATGCTTATGATCGCGTAGGTTATTTGGGAACGAATACACCAATCGACAGATGTTACAAGTGTGGTTTTGAAGGTGACTTTAAGCCTACTGAAAAAGGTTTTAAATGTCCAAATTGCGAAAACACCGACCCGAGAACTTGTGATGTAGTAAAACGAACTTGTGGTTATTTGGGAAATCCTCAGGCTCGACCAATGGTTAAAGGTCGCCATAAGGAAATCTCTGCACGAGTTAAACATATGAACGGTTCGACAATTTAAATTTTTTCTAAGTAAATATTGTTTGAGCGCCAGTCTATCTGGCGCTTTTTTAAATGAAAATTTAAACTACTTTTTCGCATACACTTCTAGTTTCGAAAGTTAAATCTTGAGATTTTTTGACTAATAGGTTAGTCTTCATCTTGAATTGTGTGTTTTAAAGTGATAAAATTGTTAATGTAAAACAGATTTTGAAAGGAGAAGGAATGGCTAAATTAGTTTTTGCTCGACATGGTGAAAGTGAATGGAATAAAGCAAATCTTTTTACTGGTTGGGCTGATGTTGATTTAAGCGAAAAAGGTGTTCAGCAAGCCATTGATGCTGGAAAATTAATTAAAGATGCTGGAATTGAATTTGATGTTGCTTTTACATCAGTTTTGAAGCGTGCTATTAAAACAACTAATTTAGCACTAGAGTATTCTGATCAATTATGGGTTCCAGTTCAAAAATCTTGGCGTTTGAATGAGCGTCACTATGGTGGTTTAACTGGTAAAAACAAAGCTGAAGCGGCTGAAAAATTCGGCGAAGAGCAGATTCATATTTGGCGTCGTTCATATGATACTCTACCTCCAGAGATGTCGCGAGATGACGAATATTCTGCGCACAATGACCGTCGATATGCTTTGCTAGATGATTCAGTTATTCCGGATGCTGAAAACTTAAAAGTAACTTTGGAGCGAGCCTTACCATTCTGGGAAGATCAGATTGCACCAGCTTTGAAAAGTGGTAAAAATGTGTTTGTTGGCGCTCATGGAAACTCGATCCGTGCGCTAGTGAAACATATTAAAGGTTTGAGCGATGATGAAATTATGGGTGTTGAAATCCCTAATTTTCCACCATTAGTGTTTGAGTTTGACGAAAACTTGAAAGTTTTAAAAGAATATTCGCTAGGTGAATAAAAATAAAATAGAGCGTTGAGCCGCTCTATTTTTTTATTGGCAAATAATCATTGAGTCGCCGTAAGATAGAAACTTATATTCGCCATTTTGGATTGCGTGATTGTAGGCGTTTTTAAGGTTTTCCCAACTGGCAAATGCACTTGCAAGCATTAGAACTGTTGATTTTGGCGCATGGAAGTTTGTGATTAAGCCTTGAATTGTTTTAAATTCATAGCCCGGGAAAATAAAAATATCAGCTTCACCAGACAAATCACCGTTTTGGCTTTTCGAAACCTTGCTTAAATCTTCACGATTACCAGAATTTCCAATTAAGCTTTTTTCGAAAATTGCGTTATGGGCGTATTCTAAGGTTCGCGCAACGGTTGTGCCAAGCGCGAAAACTCGACCGCCGTTTTGATGTGTTTTTCGAATTTCTTCGGCCGTTTTTGCTGGAATTTCGAAATATTCTTGATGCATTTTATGTTCTTCGATTTTTTCAACCCTAATTGGCATGAAAGTTCCGAGTCCAACGTGAAGGGTTAAATATTTAATTTCTACACCTTTTTTGCGTAAAGAATCGAGAATTTCTTCTGTCATGTTTAAGCTAGCAGTTGGAGCGGCAACAGAGCCTTTTTCTTCTGCAAAAACCGTTTGGTAACGCTCAATATCAAGCGGGGTTGCATCTCGGCGCATATATGGAGGAAGTGGAACTGTGCCGAAATTTTCGCAAAGTTCGCGTAAATCAGTTTTTGAGCTTACAATTGCAATTCCGTCGCCAAGAATTTCTTCTACAATAATTTCAGCCTTAGAATTTTGGTTTTGATTTTTTTCTTCAGGCGAAGAATTTTTGACAAAAAGCTTGTTTCCGGCTTTAAGTTTTCCGCGATACATTACTTTGTGTTTGTGCCAGTCGTTATCAAAACTGTGGCGTTCCAAAATGACCAATTCACGTTCGGCGCCATTTTCTTTTGTTGCAAAAAGGCGAGCTTTAATAACCTTGGTGTCGTTTAAAATTAACAAATCTCCTTTTTCGAAAAAATCCGCAATATTTTTATAAAAACTATCTGTTATTTTGCCATTTTTCCGATTTAAGGCTAACAACCTTGAAGTTCCGCGAATTTTTGGCGGATGCGCCGCAATTCGGTCTTCGGGTAATTCATAAGTGTAATCTTTAAGTTCCATTTTTCCATTTTAGCACTTTTCGAAAAGGTATTCAATTGTAGGGCTTTTTTTTTTGCGGTTTTCGTGCTAAAATATTTATATAATGAATGAAGATATTGTTTCAATTAAGGATTTTGAGTTATCGTTTGGCGATAAGAAAATTATTCACGGACTAAATTTTAGTGTTAAAAAAGGTGAAATTTTTGGTTTTTTGGGATCGAACGGTAGCGGAAAAACAACAACAATTCGAGCATTGTTGGGGATTTATCAAGCAGATTCAGGTGAGCTTTTAATTAATGGAAAGAAATTTTCACCAGAAAGAGCCGGTTTGATTGGTTATTTGCCAGAAGAGCGGGGGCTTTACAGAAAAGAAAAAGTAATCGATGTAATGCAATATTTTGGTCAGCTTAAAGGGCTTTCGAAAAAAGAAGCACGAGATTTTTCGCAGGATTTTTTGAAACGTGTTGGGCTTGAAGATAAGGCGCGGTTAAATATCGACAAGCTTTCAGGTGGTCAACAACAAAAAATTCAGCTTGGAATTACGATTATGGGAAGGCCGGACTTACTTATTTTAGATGAGCCCACAAAAGGTTTTGACCCCGTGAATCGTGAGTTGTTGATGGAGATTATTAAAGAAGAAAATGCTCGCGGGGCAACGATTATTATGGTGACGCACCAGATGGAAGAAGTTGAAAAGATTTGTAATCGTGCTTTGCTTTTGAAAAATGGTAAAACAAAGGCTTATGGTACGGTTGATGAAATTCGAAATCAGTTCGGTAAACAACGGATTATTCTTGAGTTTGTTGGTGAATTACCAAAAAGTGATAAATTCGAAATAATTAAAAAAGAAACAAATTACGCTGAATTATCACCAAAAGTGGATTCGCAAGAAATTTTAAAAGAGCTAATTTCGAAAGGTTTGCGAATTCTAAATTTCAAAGTTCAAAAATCAACCTTGAATGAAATTTTCTTGGAAATTTACGGTAAAGAAGGCGAGGAAAAAAATGTATAATTTAGGAACGGTTTTAAAATTTGAAGTTTTTCGAGCTTTAAAGAAGCCAACTTTTTGGGTTGCAATTTTTGCAATACCTTTGATTTATGGTGTAATATTCGGTTTTAGTGCAATTTCGGATGCTCAAACTCGTGAAAATCAAGAAAAACTAGCAAAAGAAACTTTTTCATTCGATATTCAAGATGAAAGCTCGATGATTTCGAAAGACGTTGTTGCTGCGATGAAAGGTCATGTTTCGAAAAATAAAGCAGATTCAATTGCGAAAGTTAAAAATCAAAAAATCGATGCATTTTATTTTATTCCAAAAGATTTAGTTCATGAAAAAGTTGAGATTTATGCTAAGAATGTAAATATAAATGAAAATGCTAAATATAGCGCTGTTTTAAAGAGTATTTTGAAGAATTCGAGCGCGAAAGCCACGAGTGCAAATCAGTTAGCTTTAATTAACGAAACTTATAAGACTGAGCAAACTATCTTTAAGAACGGTCAAAAATATGAGCAGATTTATGAAATGATTGCACCAGGAATTTTCTTGTTCGTTTTCTATTTTATTACAGTTTTTCTTTCAAACCGAATGCTCACGAGCACAACCGAAGAAAAAGAAAACCGTGTAACAGAGATAATTCTAACAAGTATTTCTGCGCGAACGCTTATTTTGGGAAAAATAATTTCAATCATAGTTTTGGGAATTATTCAAATTTTAACCTTGCTCTCAACTGGAGTTGTAATGTTATTCTTAATTTCGAATGTGGGAGATTTAGCAAAGAATATTAATCTACCGGATTTGTCAACAATTCTTCCAAATATAAGGTGGGAGTTTAGCACAATTGCAATTTCGGCAATAATTTTAATCGCTGGATTTATGATGGTAACTGGCTTTATCGTTGCATTAGGTGCAATGATGCCAACGGCGCAAGAAGCTTCAAATTATTTTGGAATGATTATAATGACTTTAGTGGCACCACTTTTCGTACTTCCTTCGTTCTTTGTAAGCGAACCGAATGAGATTGTGATCTTTTTGAGTTATTTTCCTTTAACTTCGCCAATCTCATTGTTACTTCGAAACATGCTTGGAACTTTAAGTTTTTCTGAAGCATTAGTGGGGGTTTTATTGCTAATTGTTTTTGCGATTGTTGCAATTTGGTTAGCAGTGCGAATTTTCCGTTTCGGCACAATTGCGTATGGGTCGAAAATAAATCTAAAAAGTATTTTTTCGAAAAAGAAAATCGCATAAATTTTAAAAGAAAATTTTCAGGATTTTTTAAGCAAAGCATGGTAAAATAATTACATATGAGAATTTTGATTGTTGAAGATGAACGAAAAATTGCTCGAGCACTCGGGCGAGCTTTAAAGAACGAAAAATATGCCGTGGATATTTCATATGACGGCACGGATGCCTATGCAATGGCTGGAATGATTGACTATGACTTATTAATTCTTGATCGAATGATTCCTGGCGACTATGATGGTTTGAGCCTAACTAAAAAACTTCGAGAAGAAGGAAAAAATGTGCCAATTTTACTTTTAACTGCACTTGGCGCAACTCAAGATAAAACAGAAGGCTTAGATGGCGGCGCAGATGATTATTTAACAAAACCGTTCGCGCTCGATGAACTTCTTGCACGTGTGCGGGCTCTTTTACGTCGACCTCAAACATCGGCAGAAACAGTTTTGAAAGTTGCTGATTTGTCGCTAGATTTGAATACGCATGAAGTTCTTCGAAATAATCAAAAAATTGAACTCACAAATAAAGAATTTTCGCTTTTAGAATATCTTGTCCGAAATGCTGGCCGACCAGTTTCGAAAGAGCAAATTATTGCTCATGTTTGGGACTATGATGCTGATATCCTGCCGAATAATATTGAAGTTTATATTAGTTATTTGCGTGAAAAGGTTGATAAGCCATTTAAGGATAAATTAATTAAAACGGTTCGTGGTTTAGGATATAAAATTGATGAAGAGTAAAAAAGGTAATTTTTTAAGATTTGGCGGCGATATTTTTCGAAGTGCACATTTTAGTCTTTCAATGTTGTATTTTTTGATTTTGCTAGCGATTATTGGTATTTTTAATATAGTTATTTTCTATTCGATAAACACAAATAGTATGGAAATTTCTACACCATCAGTAGAAATAGGATCTTTTAAGGAGAAAGATAAGGACTCATACGGTAGCGACGAGTTTCGAACAAGAATAATTACAGCACGAAATAAGCGGGCTAGCGAACAAATAACGGAAGCTATCTTGATTCTAGATTTTTCAATATTGCTTGCTGGTGGGGTTGGTAGTTTTTGGCTTGCGCGTCGTGCTTTAGAACCGCTTGAACAGGCCCATAAATTGCAGTCTGAGTTTGTCTCAAATGCAAGTCACGAAATTAGAACACCGCTTGCTGCATTACAGCTCGAAACAGAGATGATTTTAAAAGATAAAAATGCATCAAAGGAAGAGCTTTGTGAAGTTTTGGAAAGTAATTTAGAAGAAGCTAAAAGCTTGACCGCAATGGTTAATATGCTATTGAAACTTTCGAAAATTGATGAAGCAATTCCACTTTCAGCAACGAATTTAAACGAAGTCGTAAAGGCAAGAATTGCAAAATTCCCAGATGCAGATAAAAGAATTAAATTTGAAGGTGGAAAAGAGTTTATTGTACAAAATAACGAAACCGTAATAGATGAGATGGCTACAATTTTAATTGATAACGCTTTAAAATATAATGTTTCAAAAAAGCCTATTGAGGTTAAGATTTTTCGGCAAAATCGGCAAGCTGTTCTGGAGGTTTCGAATTTCTCGAATGAAATCTCGCAGGACGACTTAAATCGGTTTTTTGATCGATTTTATCGAGATGATAAAGTGCGTAGCTATAATGATCGAACCGAAGGTTATGGTTTAGGGCTTGCTATTGCAAAGAAGTTGGCCGATAAAACACATAGTAATATTAGCGTAAAGAATAAGCGAGTTGCTAAGACTAAAAAATTTAAAACAACTTTTGCGGTCGCCATGCGATTTTCGAAATAAGATTTTAATATAAAACCCT
>CAUUHU010000018.1:0-14084 GCA_963545035.1 uncultured Candidatus Saccharibacteria bacterium
GGTTGTGGTTGTGGTTGTGGTTGTGGTTGTGGGGTTGTTTGAGCAGTAGGGGCTAACATAACCTCTCCGGTTTGTACGGGTTGAGTTTGAGGGCCTTGAGCTTCGTTAGATTTTTCTGGAATAACTGGCTGCTCAATTGGAGCTGAAATAGGTTGATTGATTGTCGTCTCGATATCTGGATGTTCTGTCGCTTCATCTTGAAGAATCGCGTTAATATCGCGATCGGCTTCCTCGATTTCGCGCTGATTGCGCTTTTGTTCAATTTTTTGGTGCTCTTCGGATTTTTTGACATCTTCTTTCGCCTTTAAAGATTCAGCATTTTCACGAGTGATTCGAGGTAGTTTTACAGTAAAGACGCTTCCCTTTTTGTACTCACTTTCAACGGTTAGTTTGCCACCAATTGACTCGGTTAGTTTTCTTGATAAGAATAATCCTAACCCTGTGCCATTAATTTCACGCGTTTCAGAATTGTCTACACGATAAAATTTTTGGAACAAATGCGGAAGATCTTCAGCGGGAATACCAATTCCACTATCTTTAACAGAAATTTGAACACTGTCATTGTCGCCAGTTACATTTACAGCAACTGTTCCGCTAGGTGTGTATTTTATTGCATTTTCGAACAAATTATTTAAAACTTCATGCAAATGGTCGCGGTCTGCATGGATAAAGAAAACTGGCATGATTGTTTTTTCGCCTGTTACGTTATGGTCTGGCATAAAGATATATTCCAAACCTTTATCTTCTGCTTTCGGTTTTAAGCCTTCCCAAATACCTCGCGCAAATTCTGTTGCATCTAAAACAACAGGCTCGTTTTTTAATCGACCATCTTCTGCTTTTGTGATATCTAATAAATCTTGGAATAGCTGTCCGAGGTGTTGAGTATTTTCGTGCGCTTTTTCAAGAAAAGATTTTGCACGGGCATCAATTGTGGCGGTTGCTGGGTTTAAAGCAAGTCCAAGATAACCTTCAATGCTAGCAACAGGCGTTCGCATTTCATGGCTGGCGGTTGAAATAAATTCAGCTTGTTCTCGGTTGTCGCTTAGTTCTTTCGAAATATCACGAAAAACCACAACTACACCAGAATTAGAGCCGCCAATTGAATTAACTGCTAAAAAGATTGGTGTAATTTTTCCGCTCTGAGTTTTAAGAAACAAATCTCGTGTTGTAAAGTTTTCGTTAGTGCGTAAAACGCGATTAACCGGATTCGAAATATCCAACATCTCAGCGCCATCATTGTTGGTAATTTTTAAAACCGAGTTAAAAACCAACCCGGCGGCATCACTTCCACTCCAGCCAGTAATTTGTTCTGCAGCTGGATTGATAGCTAAAATATTACCCTTTTGATCGACAGCTAAAACGCCATCGTCTACAGCATCTAAAATTGCTTTTCCGTCACCCAAAAAACTACTCGAAGTATTTTTCGAAACTTTTTCTCCCGATTTTTCATTAAAAATATTTTTTAAGTTAAACATAGCCCACTTCCTTAATGTAAATAGTTTAACATAATCACTTTCAAAAATCAATAAAAAAGCGAGTATTTAACTCGCTCTGTTTTAATATAATTTCACAACTACCACATCGCAGCAGTGCAAATTATTTTTGAAGTTCTGGTAATAAAAATTAATAATTTTGTTGTGAACTTCTTTATAGTATTCTGAATCTTCAGAATCTTCAGAATTGCCTTCTAAGTCATGATCAAAAATTTTCAAAATCACTTTCTTGATATGATCGATGAATTTTTTCATACGCTGTTTTTTTGCGTCATCAAGGGTAGCGTCTATCTCGGCTAGCTTATCTAGGAGTGATTGCTTAACTCTGCTCAACTCTTCTTGAGAATTAAATGCCTCAATGAGTGAACATAATTCCCTTTTTTGAAGCTCAAGATCCATTAAATAGATCGCGCGTTGATCTCGGCAAATTGTTCGACAAAGATTGAATGCATAATCTGGAACGATTTCTGCAGCGTTCAAAACTTCACCGTCTTTTAAAACCTCGCCGTCATAATCATTTACTGCAAATGAACGGGGCGATTTTGTGTTTAAGAATGCATAGGCGCCGTCAATTTTAGGCTGAGCTTCGGCCCATTCGTCAATTTTATGAACCAAGTAGCTAGCGCAACCTTGATTTTGATAATCTTCGAGCGTGAACATTGAACCAATTTCACCAAGATACTGACGAAAAGAATTCGGTTGTGGCTTCATCATTGAAGCAGAAGCGATAACCTTATCGGTTTTCTCGTCAAAAAGCAACGCAACGCAAGTTTTTTCCATAATGTCATCTGGTGACATATCCAAAACTGTATCATCTTGCTTTGTTAGGTTTGAAAGCCATAATGCAATTTCGCCTTGTTGATCTAAACCTAGATCATGCAAGAAATAAAACGACCATTCGTCATTTTCAATTTTTTGCATAACATTTAAGATACCTCTATCCTTAATTTTCATTTTTCCACCTCCTGAGTGATTTTTTCTTTCGAAAATCGAATAGATTTTGTAATTATATCATATTTTTCACTAAAAAGCAAGCAGAAAAAACTAAAATAAAAACCGCCCTTCTGATAAAGGCGATTTTTAAAAAATTATTTTGCGGCCAAAGCTGCTGCAATTCGTTCGCGGCGTTTTGCTTCGCGGCGTTTTTCGATTTTTAGTTTTGCGCGCAAAGCTCGTTTGCGGTCTGCTCCGTGCCAACTTTTATGTTTAGCCATCTATTTCCTTTCGTTAAAAAATAAAACAATTCTAAATAATTATAGCATACTTATTCGAGAATTTCAAACTCTCAAGCTACTTTCCGTAAACAATTCTTGAAACATTTTGATAATAGGTTTGAACTGCATGGTGAAAGTTTCGAAGTTCGGCGCCTTTTAGTTCAAAATAATGTGGGCCAGCCTCTACTTTTATCACTTGATCTTTTCGAAGTTCATACCTAGTTGTATTCTGGTGAATCTTTCGCTTTCCATCGATCCATTCTTCGTGATAAATCCAAGAGTTATGGTCTAACACAAAAAACTCGCGTCGAGTTCCATGCAAAATCGGTCCAAAAATTTGCGCACCAACTTTACTTTCAAGATCAATTAACGCTCGAGAAATGTCTTGCGGATTTTTCTTGAACTGATTAAAAAGATATTTATAATAAAGCTGGTTGCTTTCGTGCTTTCTTGCTTTTTTTAGGAAAGATTTTCTAGTATATTTAAAGTGTGTATTTCTAATTTCTTCCTCCGCAATATTTCGAAGGTATAAGATTTGTGCACTTTTTGCAAACATTTCATCAAAAATGTTAACTTGTTGTGTTCTTTGTCTTTGCGGTAAAGCGGTCTTTTGAATCTGTTTAACGGGTTTTAAAGGCATTTGTTTTGGTAAATCGTAGGCAATTTTTATTTTTGGCTTTTCTAAAACTGGCTCTTTGGGAGCTTCTGAAAAATACGGAATTTGGTATAAACTTTTGTCAGAATTGTTCATTTTTTTGCCTCTAAATATGTCTCAATTCTAGCATATTTTTATATTTTTGTCAATAGGACGAAAATGTTAGATATTGAATAGTTCTTCGGTGTTTTTAGATGTAATTTTGGCAACTTCTTCGGCTGAAATTTGCCGTTTTTCTGCCAAATCTTCAACCACTAATTTTGAAAATGCGGGTTGATTCGGCTTTCCGCGTTTTCCCCTTGGCGCTAAGAACGGCGAATCGGTTTCAATTAACATTTTCGAAAGCGGAATACTGGCAAACATTTCTAGCTCTTCTGGCTTTTTTACAAAAGTAGAAATACCATTCACGCCAATGAATAAATCTCGTTTTAGAGCTTCGTTTAAATTCTCTTTTGAATCCGTAAAAGAATGCAAAACGCCACGGATTTTACCCTTTTTCGAAACTTCATCAAAAATTGGCCAAAAATCCACAAAAGCTTCACGAACATGAAAGCTTACTGGCAAGTTTAGTTTTTGCGCAAGTTCAAGTTGGGCTTTTAAGATTATTTTTTGTGCTTCACGGTTTGAATTTTCATAAAAATAATCAAGTCCAATTTCGCCAATTGCTACAACCTTTGGTTTTTTTGAAAGCTGTTCGAGCTCTGTGATTAATTCTTTTGGATTATATTTTTCGGCTTCATGTGGATGAACGCCAATTGCCGAGAAAAGCTCAATTTTATTAGAATTTTCGATTGCGAAATCTACTGCAAGTTTTGAATTTTCAAGATTTTCGCCAATACAAATTGCTTTCGAAATTTTAGCGTTTTGCATGTTTTCGAAAACTTCATTTTGCGGAATTGGGAAATCCTTATCATGAATATGACAATGCGAATCAATAATTTTCATTTTATCCTTTCGAAAAGTTGAAACCTCAGCATTGAGCCGAGGTTCTTTGGTTATTTTTTAGATTGCTGCTTATTTTGCGCTGCTGTAATTTTTGCGGCACGTGGATCTTCAGTTTTAATATAAATCTTTGGGAAAAGCAGTCCAATTTCTTCGTCACGAATTACGCCGCTACCAAAAATTGTTTGGAGTTTTTCGGCTGTGTCGGGCATAAAAGGTTTAAGCATTTCACCAATCTGAAGAAGCCCTGAAACTGAGTGCGCAAGAACTTCCGCTAAGTGATTTTCTTCGTCTTTATCTTCTTTTGCTTTTTTAGCAATCTCCCAAGGTTTTACACCTTCGATATATTGATTGTGTGCACGGACCAATCCCCAAGCTTCATCAATGGCTTTATTGAATTCCAAGCCTTTCATATAGCTGTTGTAGGTGTGGCGGTCGTGTTCATCGCGAGGAATTTCACCAATCACACCAGATTGATAGCGTTTAACCATGTTTGCTACACGTGAAGCTAAGTTTCCTAAATCATTACCTAGTTCGTTATTGTAAGCATTTTCGAATTTCTCCCAAGTGAAATCACCGTCATCTTGAGTGGCAACGTGGCGTGAGAAATAATATCGAAAAGCATCCAACCCGTAATTATCGATAATTTCATTTGGATCAACCACATTTCCGATAGATTTGCTCATTTTTACGCCGTTGCTTGAAATGTGACCATGAACTAATAGGGTTTTAGGTAGAGGTAATCCGAGACCAAGTAACATTGCTGGCCAAATTCCAGCATGAAAACGCAAAATATCTTTACCGATAACTTGTACGTTTGCAGGCCAGAAATCTTCCCATTCAGGAATGTCAGGATAGCCAATAACGGTTAAGTAGTTTGCCAAGGCATCAATCCAAACATACATAATTTGCTCTGGGTCGCCAGGAACTGGAATTCCCCAGGTTAGATTCTTTTTTGGTCGTGAAATCGAAACATCTTCAAGTCCACCCTTCAGAAAGTTTAAAAATTCTTTCTTGCGATATTCTGGAACGATCTTCATTCGATCGGTTTCAATCGCTTCAATAATTTTTGGAGTAAATTCTGAAATTCGCAAGTAATAGTTTTCTTCCGAAAGTCTTTCGAAAGGTTTTTGGTGGTTCGGGCAAACTCCATGTGATTCGGCCACTTCTTTTTCAGTGTAAAAGCTTTCGCAACCCGTACAATACCAGCCCTCATAAGTATTTTTATAGATATAAGGCTGAAGTTTCATCCAGATATACTGTGAAGCTCCAACGTGATGTGAATCTGTTGTTCGGATAAAATCCGTATAGGTTGTTTTCATTTTATCCATCAAATTTTTGAAATTCTGAACAGTTCCATCAACATATTCTTGTGGAGTTAAGCCGTTTTCGGCTGCTTTTTCGGCAATTTTATTACCGTGTTCATCTGTTCCAACTTGAAAACGAACTTCGTTTCCCTGCTGTCGTTGGTATCTTGACCAAATATCGGCAATTAAATAATCGAGCGCATTACCAATATGCGGTGCACCGTTTGCGTAAGGGATTGCGGTTGTGATATAGAGTTTTTTCTTTGTCATACTGCTTATAATTATATCATATATTGGCAGCGAACACAAAAAGATTGAGCAAAAGACTTATCGATTGAAAAATAATTTTGAAATTTTTAGCCAATCGTTAATTTTTAGATCTTGCGCGCGTAGGTCTGGCGAAATTCCACAAGCTTCTAGAATTTCAGCGGATTTTTCTTTTGAAATTGCAAGATTAGCACTCAGGCTTTTCGAAATTTTTTTGCGTTTTGCGGCGAAACCAGCTTTAACAATTCGAAATAATTCTTTTTCGGAAATCTGGCAGTTGTTTTCGAGGTTAAATTTATCGATCAGATTTTGTTCTCTAGCTCTTAAAATAACCACTTGCGAATCAACTTTTGGTGGTGGTGTAAAAAACTCTCGCTCAACAATTTGGCCAAGTTCGGCATTTGCATAAATTTGTGAAGCGATCGCCAAAATGCTTAGATCTCCAGGTTTTGCGCAAATTCGCTCAGCTACTTCTTTTTGAACTAAGAGCGCAGCAACACTCGGTTTATTGTTGCTCGTGAGTAACTTTTCGATAATTTTTGAAGTAATGTAATATGGCACATTTGCGGCAACTTTATAATTTTTTGGTAATTTTGAAAGATCAAAGTCTAAAAAATCCGCATTTTGAACGGTGAGATTCTTGCCCGGAAATTGTGCTGGTAGTTTTTTTGCTAAGTTTTCATCAAACTCAATCGAAAGAACTTTACCCGTATCGCCAGCGTATCTTAAAAGTGAAGAAGTTAGTGTTCCAAGGCCGGGGCCAATTTCAAGCACGAAATCGCCATTTTTGATTTCTGCTTCTTCGGCGATTCCATCCAAAATAAATCTATCGCGCAGCCAGTGTTGCCCGAGAGATTTATTATTTTTTAGATTTGAACCTTCTCTTTTTTTAGATTTTTTTTGACTAGATTTCTGATTAAAATTTAAGTTTGCCACTAATACCAGCCTTTTGATTTTTTATGGGCATATGCATTTTGCCAGCTTCCATAGCGGCCGACCACATAAGAGTTCATCCATTTGAGCTGTGTGATTGGGTTTGTTTGCCAGTCAGAACCAGCTGAGGCCATTTTCGAACCAGGTAAAGCTTGTGGAATACCGTAAGCACCACTCGATTTATTGGTTGCGTTAACTCGCCAACCAGATTCTTGGCTAATGATCGCATTGGCTGAACCCTGGTCGCTAGCAGAAATTCCGGCTGCGGTCATCCAGTCTGTGTGAGATCCTGCAGGAAGGCTAGTTTTTGTTCCAACAATTACCACTTGTTTTTTAGCGGCTTTGATTTCGGTTTCATTGATTTTCTTACGAGATATTTCTTTACCGTTTTGCATTTCAACTTCATAAGTTACGCTCTTAGTACCTTTTTCGCCGGCTTCTTTAATTTCTTTGTAGCCAGAATCTTTATTAGCGTCTTGAATTGTTTCAGTTTGAAAATCTGTTGGTTCTTCAACAGTTAAAGTTTGTTTGCCATTTCGCCAAATTCGAAAATTCAACCCGTTCGAAATCTGAGTTTTTAGGTCAATCGAAATGCCATCGTCTTTTCCAAGAACGATCTTCTTCTCTTTTAGAAAATCTTCAACAGTTTTAGCCTGTGTTCGAAAACTTTCGGTTTTTCCAAATAGGTCGACAGAAATTTCTTTAGCACGGGTGATTTTTAGGGTATTTATCGAGCCATCTTCAAGAATGTTTCCTGACTCCTCAAAAGCAAGTTTATCTTCGTTATAAACATTTAAGCCAGCTTTTTCGGCGATTTGGCGAGGTGTTTGCGCCGCGGTTAGAATTTTTGTTTTTAGCTCACCATCTTCAATAACCACCGGTTTTGCGCGGTAAATATTGATACTGTATTCGGCACCAGTTAGTTCTTCGTCGAGTCCGGGCTCAACGCTGTCTTCTTTTGAGAAATTAATTTTTTGCGCCTTGAGCGCTTCTCGAACAGTTTTTGCGTTAGTTTTGAATGAAGTTTTTTGGCCACTTTCAAAAACAGTTAAAATTTTGTTTCCCTGGCCTGTAGCTTTTGCAGAATTTTTACCTGCAACTGCAAAAATATTCAATAGAAGCAAAAATCCAAGCGAAGCAAACCCCGCAATTAAAAGTTGTTTTTTATAAAAATAAATAGGTTGTAAAACTCGCATTATTAATAGCAATTATAGCAAATAAAATTCGAAAGGTCAAATTTTTAGAGCTTTTCGAGGCGGGCAAATTCGGCATTTAGTTTTCGAATTTTGCCATTGCCAAATTCAATCTCAACCGCCAATCCATCGATATCTTTAACGATACCAGCACCAAAAGCGGGGCTTTTCACACGATCGCCAATTTGTAAGCCGCATTCATCAGAATAAAAATCATCAAATTCTTCAAAACTAACCTCTTGACTATAATCGTCTTCTTTCGAAAAATCATTCCAACCGCCAAATTCTTTTTTTGGTAGCTCTAGCTCGGCATCAGTAATAAAACGGCTCGGACTAGAGTAATTTCGTTGGCCAAAAACAGCTCGCGATTCAGCATAGCTCAAAATTAATTCTTCTCGTGCGCGTGTCATTCCCACATAGCAAAGTCGGCGTTCTTCTTCTAGATCATCTTCGCCGGTATCAAAAACTCGGCTGTGCGGAAAAATCCCTTCTTCCATTCCCGCCAAAAATACTACTGGAAACTCCAAACCTTTCGCGGCGTGCAAGGTCATTAAATTCACTTCATCGCCACTTTTCGCATCGGTTGAACTCATCAACGCGGCGTCTTCCAAAAAACTCGCCAAATCTGCGTAATTTTTTGCTTCACTCACTAGGGTTGAAAGGTATTCGCTTCGTTCAGTTGCTTCGGTTTCGGTTAATTTTTCGTTTTTGCCGTAATTCGTTCGTTCTAAAATTCTCTCAATAATTTCGCTCGGATTTGAAGAGTTTTCGCTTAAAATTTGGCATTCACGAAAAATCTCGCCCAAATTCACTAATGAATTTCGTGCGCGTGAAGTTAAAGTTGAAAGCTCTCCAGCTTGAAGCAAGCTCGAAATCAAATCCAAACCATTCGAACTTTGCCAATCCAAGAATTTTGAAAGGCTCACTGCACCTAAACCGCGCGCCGGCACATTCACAATTCGCTCAAAAGCCACGCGGTCGAGCGGATTATAAATCACTCGCAAATAAGCTAAAATATCTTTAATTTCTTTGCGGTCATAAAAACGTGTTCCGCCAAAAATTTTATACGGAATTTGATACCGAATCATTGCTTTTTCAAAGTTATAGCTTTGTGCGTTTGTGCGATAAAGAATTGCGAAATCGCTAAATTTTCGTGCGCCAACAGTTTTAAAACTGAAAATCTGACCTGCAATTTTCGCCGCTTCTTCGCTTTCGTCGCGCGCACTTTGCACTAAAACGGGTTCGCCTTTGCCGAGTTCGGTAAAGAGTTTTTTATCGGTTCGGTTGTGGTTTTTTGAAATCACGTTGTGCGCGGCGTTCAAAATATTTTCAGTTGAACGATAATTTTGCTCCAGTTTTATCACTTTTGCGCCCTTGTAATCTCTTTCGAAATTCAAAATATTCGTAAAATCCGCACCACGCCAAGAATAAATACTCTGCCAATCATCACCAACCACGCAAATATTTCGCTCAGCGTTCACAATCATTTTAATAATCGCATATTGCGCCGCGTTCGTATCCTGATACTCATCAATCAAAATATGATTAAATTTATTTTGCCAAAATTTGCGGATTTCTTTATTTTGCTGAAGTAATTTTACCGTTTCGAAAAGCAAATCATCAAAATCTAGCGCATTCGCTTTGTTTCGTTCTTTTTCGTAGCGCAAAAAAATCTCAGAAACTTTTTGTTCAAAGCCCCAGTTTGCGCCGTTCGCAAATTCTTCTGCCGTTAAAAGTTGATTCTTTGCATTCGAAATCGCGCTTGAAACACTTTGTGGTTTCAAGCTTTTTTCGTCAATTTGTAATTCTTTCATGATTTTTTTGATCAAGCTTCGTCGGTCGTCTTCATCATAAATCGCAAAATTTGGCGCCACGCCAATCGCTTCGCCTTTAAGTCGCAAAAGCTTCACGCAAATTCCGTGAAAAGTTCCCATCCAAGGCATAAAAAATCGGTCGTTCGCGTCGCGGTTAAGCAAATCAGCCAAACGCTCGCGCATTTCTCGTGCAGCTTTATTGGTAAAAGTTACCGCCAAAATCGTTTCGCTCGCCACACCGTGCGCAATCAAATTTGCAATTCGGTGTGTTAAAGTTTTGGTTTTTCCGCTTCCCGCCCCTGCCAAAATTAGCATTGGCCCACTTAAAGTTTCCACCGCCTCTTTTTGATTTTTATTTAAGCCTTTCGTAATATCCATACTTTCGATTATAGCATAACTTATTTAGATATTTCCATTTTTTTCGAAAGTGTGCTAAAATATTTTTATGGAAAATCACGCTTATTCTGATAAAAATCTTGAGGAATTCCTGCAAAAACATTTTGGCGTTAGCTTTGGGATTGAAGAAGTTATTTCGCGCAATCTTCCGGTTGGTTATTCAGCCGAGGCTACCATTTTTAAAAGTAAAAAAGGTCGCGTTTATGCGTTTATTTCAGTTGAGGCGCGTGCAACTTTGGGTGATATTCAATATATTCTTTCAAAAATGAACTTAAAACCAGCTTATTTCTTTCCGCCAAGTGGTTTCGAAAACTATTTTTTTGAGCGTGCAAAAGTTCAATTTTTAGAGGTTTTCCCTGGCCGGCACGATGTTAAAGATCACGAGCTTCGTTATTACAAAAAACGCGTTTCTTACAACCCTGCTCTTGTTGAGATTGCTGAAATCCGCGATGGCGAGATTCGTTGTTTTAATTCCGATTCGATCGGTTCTTGGCGCACGGCGCAACGTTATTCTTATAAAAAAATTTTAATGCAATAATTTTTTAGATATAAACCACCAAATTCTTAAAAAATTCTTAAAAAAGCCTTGCAAAATGATTGTGCTTGTGCTTTAATGGTTGCATACGGACAGACCGTAAATAAAAATACTAATAATAATTGTTCATTAGAAAGGTGGAATTTCATATGAACCTAATCAATAAAAACAATAAAAAAGGTTTCACAATCATCGAAGTTGTACTCGTACTTGCCATTGCAGGTCTTATCTTCTTGATGGTGTTCTTGGCATTGCCAGCATTGCAACGATCACAACGTGACACACAACGAAAGAACGATGCTTCACGCTTGCGCGCAGCAGTTACAGACTTTACTTCAAACAACCGAGGAGCATTGCCTTGGAGCGGAAACACTCTAAATGGTAACTTTATTAGTAATTACGTTACTGTGAATGGTTCAAGGTTTAACGACCCATCAACAAATAATTTATATACAGTTACACCAGCAACGGGCGCTCATGGTGCACCAACTGCTCTTGGAAGTATGGTTGTTTCAAATCAAGCTCGATGTGGCAACGACGGTGAAATCGTTGCTGGTAACTCAATTGTTGTATCAGTTAAAACTGAAAACGGTGTTGCTAACTGCGTAGAAGGATAATCAAATCTTTCTAAACCAATCAATAAAAATAACTCTCGTGATGAGAGTTATTTTTTTAGTTTTAATACAATTAAGTTTTCAATGTGTGGTGTTCGTGGGAAAAAGTTATAGCCACGCACATAAGTTATCTCGTATTTTTTGCTCAAAATTGCTACATCGCGCGCTTGGGTTGCTGGGTTGCAGCTTAAGTAGATCACTTTTTCTGGCTCAATTTCAAGAATTTTCTCACAAACTTCGCGATTCATTCCGGCTCTTGGCGGATCAACAATTAGGTTTGAACCTTTCTTAATAAACTCCAGCGCTTTTTCACTTGGCGCCAAGATAGCCTTTGCGGTTTCTTCTCTGTTTAGCTTTTTAATATTTTTTTGCATTTCATCCACTGCAAATTCATTAATCTCCACCAAGGTTAAATCACCCGCACCAATCGTAAGCCCAATTGAACCCACTCCAGAATACAAATCGACTGTTGGTTTTGATGTGTCGATAAATTTTTGCATATCGCGTAAGGCTTGCTCATAAACCGGCAAATTAATTTGAAAAAAGCTTTCCGTTGCATAATTAAAATCAATTCCTAGCACAGAATCTTGTAGTTTTTGGTTTGTTGAGCTTTGGAGTCTTTTGGTGATTACACTAGCTGGCGACTTTGGGTTCGAAAAGATAATTTCGAAGTTTTTAAAGTTGAGTTTCGAAAGTTCTTGTTCGTTGAAAATTGTAAAGTCTTCATCTTTCACATAAAGTTGGGCTGAAATTTCGCCCTTTTGACCAGCACGAATTAGTAAAGTTTTTAAATCTCGGCTTGGTGTTTTTCTTGCGCGCAAGATTTCAAGCACTTTTTGGCCAGCTTGATTGATCTCTGGCATTGCCAAGCTCGTGCCTTTTACTGGAATTTTCCCCTTTCCGCCACGCCTAAAAAACGCTAAGTTTAGTTCGCCATCACTTTCATCTTGTTCAGATTTTTCCCACCAAAATGAAAATTCCACTTTGTTGCGGTATTCAAAAATTTTTCCATCAGAATAAAACTCTTCTTGATTTTTTAACTCAATTTTTTCTTGGCGAAAACTTTCAAGAATCAACTCTTGCTTGGTTTTTTGTTCAAAATCAAAATCAAAAATCTGCCACGGGCTGGTTGAAAGAAAGCTTTTACCATCTTTTGGCTCAATTCTTTCGGCCGATTTTTCGAAAATTTCAGCTGCAAAACCTTCCGCAAAACTTGATTTATTTTTAGTGATTTGAATTTTGGCAGTTTCGCCTGGTAAAACACCCCACGCAAAGATTTTTTTGCCCGATTCGAGTGTCCCTAAAGCCTGCCCGCCGGGAGTGATTTTATCAAACTTAACTGTTTCAAACTTAATTTTTCGTGCCATAATTACTCCATTCTATCAAAATTTTTATTAAATTGCCAGATTTCAATCCACTCTTCACCCTTTAATTCGCTCGGTTTTTTGGTTTTAAATTTTAAACCGCAATGTTTTTTGTAAAATTCTGGAGTGGCGAACATTTTATCAATAAAATCGTTAAAAATTGGTTGTTCTTCTTTCGAAATTAGTGGAGTTTCTCGCCGTTTCATTTCGAAAAATACGGTTTCAACGGCTGGTGGTGGCGTGAAATCGGTCTTGCGGAGTGGTTTCTTTATTTTATTTTCAAAAAAAGGAAAAGTTTTTGCGCCCAAGGCCGAAGTGAAATTTTGTTCGCTAGCAATTAGCTTGCGCGCGAACTGTTTTTGTAGAATTAAATAAATACTTTTTGGTGAGTTTTGAGCGTTTGTGAGTTTTTGAATGATAGGCGAGCTCAAATGGAACGGAATATTTGCGCAGACTTTGTAGTTTTTAGGTAGCTTTGAAAGGTTGAACTGTAAAAAATCCGCACGTAAAACCTCAACATTTTCAAGGTTTTTAGTATTGTTTTTTAATTTTTTAAAAGTTTCACCATCAAACTCAATCGCTAAAACTTGTGCAGATTTCTTGCTAAGGGCAAAAGTAAAAACACCGCTTCCAGCGCCAATATCTAGCGTAAAATCGCGTTTTCGAATGTTGCTATGCCCAACTAGCATCAGCGCGATTCGTGGCGAACGCAAGAAATTTTGTGAAATGCGGTGTTTTCGAGCCATTTATTCGTATCTCAAAGCTTCGATTGGGTCTTTTTTACTTGCACTTCTTGATGGCAAAGCGCCAGCTAAAAAGGCTACAATCGCTATAGTTATAGTTATAATTGTGTTATTTTGCAGTGTGAATTTGGTTAGTGTGAATCCATCCATTCCCTTCAAGAAGCTTTCCATTGCAACGTGGTTGAGTGCATTTCCTGCACCTTGGGCAAGTAGAATCCCTAAAATTGAGCCAAGAACGCCAATTAAAATTGCCTCAATACTGAACAATTGAAAGATTTTTCCGCTTGAGAGTCCCATTGCTTTCATTAAACCGATTTCACGAGTTCGTTCACGCACACTCATGTAAAGTGTGTTAATGATTCCGAAACTGGCCGCAAGAAGAGCGATCGCACCAAATACAATTAATGAACCAGTAATTCCGTTAACTACGTTCATAACTGTTTCAACTTGATCTTTAGCTGTGCTTGCTGAATAACCTGCTTTTTTGGCATCTTCTTTAATTTGGTTTAGCTTTTCTTCTGTTACTTTTCCTTCAATCTGAGCAAGAGCTGCAATACTCTGCTCTTTAGAGCTTTGTGGAGCGCTCTTTGTTTGGAAATCGTAAAATTCATTAA
>CAUUHU010000019.1:0-13588 GCA_963545035.1 uncultured Candidatus Saccharibacteria bacterium
TATTCTATTGATTGTTTTTGAGCCACACCGAATTTCGCGTATTTTAACATTTTCGAAAGGCGATTGTAGTAATATCCTAACAGAAAGTGGAAAAGACCAATATCATATTTGTAACGCTAAGCTTGCAATCGGTTCAGGTGGAATTTTGGGCTTAGGGATTGGAAATTCAGTTCAGTCTGCGGGATATTTACCCGAAACCATTAATGACTCAATCTTTGCAGTAATGGGTGAGATGTTTGGTTTTGTGGGGTTGGTTGGAATATTGGCGATCTATTTTGGGCTGATATATCAACTTCTTAAAGTCGTTTCGAGAATGGAAAACCCTGCAAGTCGACTTTTTGTTGCTGGGGTTACTGGATGGATAACTTCACAAACCGTAATTAATGTGGCGGCGATGGTTGGACTTTTCCCATTGAAAGGAATTACGATTCCGTTAATTTCTTATGGTGGAACTAGTTTGGTTGTAATTTTGGGTGTTCTTGGAATTGTTTTCAATATTTCAAACTACACATCGTTTAAACAAGTTGAAGATTTTAAGGAGGAGGGCTATGAAAATACTAGCAATCGGCGGCGGGTCGGGCGGTCACGTGGTACCCGTAGCGGCAGTTTTTAAAGAAATATTAAAGAAAAAACCTAATACTAAGTTGTATTTTTGGTGTGATAAAAAATTTGCACCACAAGCTACAAAAATTATGCAGCAGTCTTTTGGCGAGCGAGTTAATGTTTCAAAAATTTTAAGTGGTAAATTTCGTAGATACAACCATTTAACTTTTTGGCAGCACTTAACGGTTCCGAGCGTTGTTTTTGGTAATCTTATTGATATCTTTAAAAATATTGCAGGTATTTTTCAGGCTTTTGCAAAATTAATTATTGATCGCCCGGACGTTATTTTTTGTAAAGGTGGGTTCGTTTGTGTTCCTGCTGGATTGGCGGCGTGGGTGCTAAGAATTCCAATTGTTATTCATGATTCCGATGCGCACCCCGGTTTAGCGAATCGGATAATTTCAAGATTTGCTAAAAAAATCGCAACAGGCGCACCATTAGAGTTTTACAATTACCCTATCGAGAAAACTGAATACGTGGGTATTCCAGTTCTAGATAAATTTAGAAAGTATAGTAAAAGTGAACAGCAACAATTTAAAAAAGAACTTGGATTTTTAAGCAAAAAGCCCCTAGTTTTAGTAACAGGCGGAGGTCTTGGTGCTGCTCGATTAAATAATGCGGTGGTTTATGAAGGTATCAAGCTTTCAGAAAAAGCTCAAATTATTTTAATATCAGGAGTTGCCCAATTCGAAGAGCTTCAAAAGGAAACTGAAGGATTCCCTGAGGATTTTCATCTTTTAAGTTTTGTTTCGAAGGACATGTGGAAATTTCTAGCTGCTGCCGATCTGGTTGTTGCTCGAGCTGGAGCAACTTCCAATCTTGAGCTTGCATCGTTGCATAAACCTACAATTTTAGTCCCTAATGCAAGACTGACTGGTGGTCATCAGCTAAAAAATGCTCAAGTATATGAAAAATCTGGTGCAGTTGAGGTTGTTTCGGATGATCTAATAGAAGAAAATCCCGAGATTCTTTCAAATAAAATTATTCGAATATTGGATAATCCAAATAAGATGAATAAGTTAGGTGAAGAATTTGGTAAATTTGCTAAACCGAATGCAGCAAAAGATGTTGCGAAAATAATTTTTGAATCAATAGATATGTAAAAAATATCAAGCTTATGGTATAATTTAAAGAGATGAAAGAAGCGGAAAACTTAACACGTCGAGAAAAACGCGAACAGATTTTAAAAAAGCACTCAGAAGAGAAGGGTACTTTTCGTCGTGGCGTGACTATTTCCAACAGGGAATGGGGCAGGTCTGAAAGAACGCAGGAGCACAAGTTAATTGTGCGTCGACGAAAACTCAGCGTATTTTTTATGAGTATTGCAGTTATTTCGATTTTAATGGTTGTATTTTTACTCCAGTTCGTATCGAGAGTTTCGGTTGCCGCCAAGGGTGTTTCAAATAACAATCTGGAAAAATACAGAAGTTCAATAGAAGAATATTTTTCAGCAAACCCCAGCGAGAGATTTATGCCGAATTTAAATAGAAAAGCGTTAGTCTTAAAGGTTCAAAATGATAATCCTGAGGTTTCGGATATTTCGAATATAAATTTAAACGGTATAACTTCGTATAATTTTGAATTAAGTTTTCGAAAGCCGGTCGCTTCATGGAATACCGAAGGCAAAGAATTGTTTGTTGATTCCGAGGGTATTTCTTTCTCTACAAATCTTTTTAATAAACCAACGCTAGCAATTGTTGATGATAGTGGCTTAGCGGCTTCAAATGGAAAGAGTGTTGCAAGCAGTAGTTTTTTTAGCTTTGTTGGAAAGCTTGTTTCCGCAGCTAATAATAATGGATTAGAAATAACAAAAATTCGTATTCCTCCTGCTAGCTTAAGACAGGTTGAAGTTTCAGTGAGCGGTGTAAAGTATTATGCTAAAATGTCTACGTCTGAGTCAGCCGAAGGGCAAATAACTAACTTTAAAACAGCAATCAATTATTTTGCGACGCATAAGATTTCTCCTAGTTATGTAGATTTAAGAATTGAAGGTAAAGGGTACTATAAGTAGAGAGTTTTAAAATGAAAGAAAGGGGTATGGGTTTTGTTCGCTTTTTGTTCTTTTTAATTATAATGTATTGAGGTTAGAAGAGAAATTGAAAAAACTATATTATTATATAAAATAATAAAAAGTCAAATTTGTCAAATAATAGCAAAGCAGGGTGGTTAAAAAACGATATCTAACAAGTTAAAAGATTTGATATTTTTATCAGTAAATAATTTAAAGTTTTACAATAATATTAATAAAGACATTATGCCGCATGACAAACAACCTATTCTTATATAATAAAAAGACATATGTATTAATTCTCTTTTTTATTTTTAAATTTTGGTATCAGAAGTTTTGAAAGTAAAAAAACCACAGACGAAAGTCCTATTAAGAAAAAGATATATTAAATTATTAAACTATTAAAAGATAATATGTCACTCGTAGAAAAATAAAACGTTAAAATAGGATATTTAAAAATCAAATGTGCAAATATATAAATAAATATAAGTATAAATTAGGCGTTTTAAATGAATGCTTAATCATTATAAAATATCTATATATTTGTCGTAAAAGATATATTGTGCGACATTTGATATAACGATTGAACGTGAATGTTCTTATGTATTCTATGATCAAAAAAATATATTTTCTCAAGAAAAAATTAAAACAATACAATACCTCAACTATCTCACCTGTGTATCTTTATGTATTTAAAAATCTGGAAATTCTTTCACTATTCTATTTTTAGTTTAAAAATGGTTTATAAAGTGGTTGGGTTTTATGGAAAAGATAAGTTTTGACCCTGATAGATAATGCCGAGTAGTTTATATAAAAAATAAATAAGTACTTAAAATAAGAATTTAATAATATGCATCAACTACACTAATTGATCAACTAAAAAACTTGCAAACAAAAAGCGAACAATTATTAGACTAAGGCTAGATGTTTTAATAGATTAAAACAGTTTGAAAGGCTGGTTTGTCCCCTGCTCACTTTAAGCTTTTTAATCAAACAGGATTGTGCTATAATGTCATCATGGATGAAAAAATAATAAAACCTTTAAATAACAATATAAAAATTGAAAAAAATAAAAGTTTTGCTTCGAAGGATATTCAAAAAAAGGCTTTAGGCGTATATAGTGAGAATACACAAAAAGAAGCTCTATGCATTGAGACACGAAATATCTTAAAACAACGTTCTAAACATAATATACAGCAAGAAATTGCCAAAATGCGAAAAAATGTTTTATGGCTAACGCTATTTTTTGGAATTATGTTTATTATTTATCATTCTCAAAAAAGCAATCTTTCGTTGATGTGGGTTATTTTTATTCTTTTACAAATTCCGTATTATTTTTTTAAAAGAAACCAAATAATCAAAAAACATAAGGATGATTTTAAAATATAAAATTATTGCCAAGTTACGGATCCAGTAGTGTTGCCAATAGCAACAATCCAGGTCTGGCCACGGTTCAGTTTAGCAGGTGTTCCATCTTTATTTTTAAGCGTTAATGGAGCATTTTCATTTGCTTTAGACCAAATTATTTCAGTAGCTAAGCCGTCTTGAAAAACTAGCCCACTTCCTGACCCTAAATTCTCATAAGTGCTGTGATATCTGTCACTAGCTAAGCCATTGTTCATTTTTAGAACAACTATAGATTTTGGCGAGATTTGACCGCCAGATAAATCTGTGTGCGCAACACCAGCCTGGCTACGTAGATAGCAATTACAATCATCTCTATGGATGTAGGTTGAGTTATAAGAAAAACCAGATATATTCACTTGAATTTGAGAAGCATTTTTAGCTGAAGCTAATGAATCATTTTTCCGAGAAAATCCTTCAAAATTTGAAGAATTCCAGCCTTTCGAACTTGCTAATGCGGCTAAATTTGCCGAATTAGTATAAACATTGTGAGGTGCGTAGCGATTTCTTGAGCGCCAAAAAGTTCGGGTGTTCAAGAATTCATCCTTGTCTTTGTGTTTGCCATCGCGAATCCGTGCGAGTGCATCGCCAGATCCACCAACGTGAGCAATTGAAGCATCAAATCCAGAAGCCCAATCTATATAATATCCACGAACACTTCGAACTGGTCCAATTAGTTCGGGTTTGTTTTGTTGGTATAGAGCCAAAAAACGAGTTATTCCACCTTCCGCGATAGCTTCAAAAACGACTTCTGCTTGATTTAATCCTGATTGAGGACGTGCAGGAATTGAGTTCTCAATCATTACGCCAAAAACCGGTGCTGTTTCGAGTTCTTTGTTTGCAACTTCTACTCCAGATAGCCTTGAATAAAATTTTTCCGGTACAGCTGGTTTTTTAACTTCTGTTTTTTGGCTTTTTGTAATTGTTTTGGCTGGTTCTGGCTGTTTTTTTGCTAACAAGAAATAGGCACCAACTAAAATAACTAGCAAAACTAAAACAGCAATAACTGCAATGATAATTTTCTTTTTTCTTGATAGTTTTGAGAAAAGTTTTTTATTTTTTTGAGGACGACTAAAATCAACCTTTTTGTTTAAAGTTTCGTTTTTAACAATATTACCCACCTCTTTTGGGTGATTTTTGTTGATTTCGATCATTCGCCCTCCTGATTTTAAACCATTATACTGCTTATGCTTTCAAAAATCAAGATGAAACTGCTGTAATTGCAGCTTTTGAGCGTTGGTGCTTGTTCCAGGTTTGCCAAGCTGCAATTTTTGTGGGAACTTCCCCTGACCAAATTTTTATTGGAGATAGTTTGCCGATGTTTAAACTCGAATTTAAAGGTGTCGAAAAAACCTCACCGTTTTCGGAGATTATGAAATTTTCGTTATTTAAGGTTAAAATTTCTACAGGATAAGATAGTGTAAATTTATGTAAGACCTCAACAATATTTGAAAGGTTCATTGAAAAGGTTAAAACTTTTGGGTAGAAGATTTTCGAAAAAATTTTTTGAAGTTGTGCAAAGCTAGCTAGAACACTAACGTTTTCTTTAAAGAGGATTTCGCTAAAAGACTCTAGAAGAATATCGACTGCATCGCGAGTTATAAAAACTGGTTTTTCGCTTTCGAGAATGAATTTTTCGAAGAGAATAGCCGTTTCAGAGTTTTTATTGGTATCGCCAATAAATAGAATTGAATCAGCCCATTTTTCACCCGCCTTAAAGTCTTCCCATGCTTGACTTGAAAAACCACCAGATTGATTGCTTTTTGCAAAAATAAGTTCATGCGAATCAATTTTTATATCTTTTTTTAAACTGTCGGGCAAAAGTACTCGAACTTCCCCTACTCCGGTTTGGAGAGCTGTTTTGTGCGCATTCACTAAACCATGAAAACTCCCTGCCCCACCCCCGATAATTAAAAGTTTGCCAGCATGTGCTCGTTGCTCAGGCTTGCTCCATTCGATTTCTGGAAAAAGTAGTTTCGAAGATTGAGTGTGCCAAAAATCAAGCATTGTCTAACTCCAAAGAGATCGGGCAATGGTCGCTGCCAAGAATTTCATTATGAATTTCAACACGATTGTTTTGTGAATTTAAGCCTTTCGAAACTACAAAATAATCGATCCGCCAACCAACATTCCGTTCGCGAGATTTTGCGAAATGACTCCACCAAGTATAAATTTCGGCTTTTTCTGGATTTTGAATTCGAAAAATATCAACAAGACCCGCTGAAATAAAATTCGAAAATCCTTGGCGTTCTTCATCTGTAAAACCGTGTTTTCCACGATTAGATTTTGGATTCGAAAGGTCGATTTCTTCATGAGCAACGTTTAAATCTCCACAAAAAATTACTGGTTTTGGTAAGAAGATTTCGTTTGGATCGTTTTCGAAAATATCAATATTATTCGAAAAATCTTCACAGGAAAATTCGCCAAGTTCTAAGCCTTTTACGAAAGCTAAAAATGCCGCGTCCCAATTTTCGCGTAGCTTTAATCGACCCAAATCGTTTTTTGTATTTGGTGTGTAAACGGTAATTAGCCAGAAATCTGTAAATCTGGCTGCGCAAATGCGCCCCTCGGTTGAAGAATCACCAAAAGAATCGGCGAGATTGAAGCTTTCTAGAATTTGTTGCGGAAAATTTCGCAAAATCGCCTGCGGTTTTTGCTTTGACCAAATTGCTGTTCCGGCATAACCTTTTCTTTCGGCATGAGAATAAAACTTAAAATATTCTGGGTATTTTTCGTCAAATTTTTCTTTCGAAATTTGCATTTCGTCAATTTTAATTTCTTGAAAACATACAATATCGGGATTTTTTACGCTTAAAAATTCAGCTAAATTTCCCTTTTTCTCGACCGCACGAATTCCATTAACATTCCAAGAAAAAATCTTCATCTAATACCTCTTTAACATTCTCGCGTTTTCGCGTTCAGATTGGCGACGTTTTAAGGTTTCACGCTTGTCGTATTGTTTTTTACCTTTTCCGAGTGCAATTATAATTTTAATAAAGCGTGATTCGGCTAAAATTTTAACAGGCACGATAGTTAAACCAGCTTTTTTTTGAGCGGCAAAATTTTGAATTTGTTTGCGAGTTGCTAATAATTTTTTAGGTGAAGTGTCGATCGTGTCAGCTTTCGAAAGCCCTTCGCCCTGATTTTTGAGCGAAAAGCTCGCATTATTAAGCCACAACTCCTCACCTTTTCTTCCTTTTCGAAGAGTTACGAAGGCACCCTTTAAACTAACGCGACCATCACGAACCGCACGAACTTCTACACCGCGAAGGCTCATTCCAGCAATCAGTTCTTCACCAAGTTCATAATCAAATTTCGCGCGTCGATTTACAATATTTTTCGCGTTAGTTTTAGCCTTTTTCATCTAGTCAATTATATCAAATTATAGTAACTATTTCAAACTGAGCGCTTGTCGTTTTGAAGCGAACCTCTCACAAATTCTTCAACAAAAACTTCACAAATTTTAAAAATCTGAGGTAATTTTTCGCTTTCGTTTTTTGAGAATTTAGCAAGAACGAAATTCATTGCGCCAATTTTAGGAAGAAATTCATTTTTGACGCCAATTTTAACTCGTGCGAAATCTTCGCCAAAAACTGAAATTAAAGATTTTAAGCCGTTATTTCCAGCTGAACTACCACTTTTTCGAACGCGAACCACACCAAAATCTAAATCGAGATCGTCATGAATCGCTAAAAAATCCTTTCGAAAATCCACTTTATAAAAATCACAAATTGAACGCGCCGAAAAGCCCGTTTCGTTATAAAAAGTTGTTGGTTTAACAAGTAAAACCTTTTCCCCAAAAAGCGAAATCTCAGTAATAAAAGCTTTAAATTTTGGCTTTTCTTGAAATTTTGCGTTAAACTTTTTTGCTAAATAGTCCGCAAATTCGAAACCGGCATTGTGGCGAGTTCCATTATATTTTTCAGGAAAATTCCCTTGAAAAAGTATGATTTTCATTTTATCCTTTCGAAAATCGCCCCAAGCGCGGGGCGAAATTTATTGATTTTGAATTCTAGCGAGTTTTTCGTCGCGTTTGCGTTCGCGTTTGTTTTGTGTGTCGGTAGCTTTTTTAAGCGCACCCGAAGCTTTATTGATAACTTTTTTACCAGCTGAAATCCTTGCGCGGTTTTCTTTAATTTGTTTTTCATCACGGAAAGAAAACTTAATTGGTGTTCCAGAATAGTCGAAATTCTCGCGAATTAAGCGCTCCAAATATCGTTTATAGCTCCAGTGAACAAATTTTAGATTTGAGCCGTGAATGATAAACCAAGGTGGATTGCTGTCGCTTTGTGAAATGTAGCGCAATTTTGGATGTGTATTCTTCAACCCTGCTGGCGGATGCGCTTGAGTTGCTTTTTGTAGAAGTTGATTTAAGATTGAAGTTTTTGCAAGTCGTGCGCGGTTGCGGTGAACTTTTAGAATTAAATCGTAAATTTTAGTTACATTTTGGCCAGTTTTTGAGCTTGTGAAAATTAGTGGTGCCCAAGGTGTAAATTTGAAGTAATATGCAATTTTTGGCGCCAAAGCATCGCGAGTATAAGCGTCTTTTCCTTCAACACTGTCCCATTTTGAAACTACGATAATCATTCCTTTTCCGGCATCATTAATTAAGCCGGCAATTCGTTGGTCGAGCTGTGTATTAAGTTCGTTCGCATCCATTAAAAGTAAACAGATGTCAGCTTCATCAATCGCATTCAAAGTTCGAAGTACGCTAAATTTTTCGATTCCAACCTCTTGCTTACCGGGTTTGCGCATTCCGGCTGTATCAATAATTTCGATAGTTTTTTCGTTAAAGCGAATTGTGGTGCGATTTGTGTCGCGTGTTGTTCCTGCAACGTTTGCTACAATTGCCTGCTGTTTTCCAGCCATTGTGTTGAATAGATAAGATTTTCCTGCATTTGGGCGACCAACTAAGGCTACACGAATCACATCTTCGGGCTGTTTTTCTTCTTTAACTTTTGGAATATTTTCGGCGATTTCGGTTAAGAGTTCATCAACGCCAGCATTGTGTTCGGCAGAAGTTCGAATAATAGGTTTAACACCAAGGCGCAAAAACTCTTCGTTTGGTAAGTTCCCTTTTAGATCGGTTTTATTTAGAACTAAAATTACAGGCTTTCGAGATTTTAAAGCCTTTTTTGCGATCAAGCGATCTTCATTCGAAAAAGGTTTAGTACTGTCAAGAACCACCAAAATTAGCTCACTGGCGTCAACCGCATCTTGAATCTGCTCTTGAATTGTCGCTTCAAATTCATCGTTAGGGTCTTTTAGCCCGGCGGTATCAATCAACCAAAAGGCTTGATTTTTATATTTAACTTTACCGAGAACGCTGTCGCGCGTTGTTCCGGCCTCTCGTGCAACAACGGCTTGTTGGGCACGAATCATTCGGTTAAAAAGCGAAGATTTTCCAACGTTCGCTTGACCAATAATTGCAACTTTAGGGAGATTTTTAGACATAGTAAAATAATTATAACATATTTTTGTTTAAAATTCAAACTTTCGAAAATTAAAATCCAACTTTAATTTTTTGTTTTCGAAGATAAATTTCAGAAAGTACGAATTGTAAAAATCCAACGATTGCGGTCGTGACGAAAACGCCAGTTAAGCCAAGGTTGAGAGTTTTGAGGAAAATAAAAATTCCTACAGGCGTCAAAATACTGCTCGATAAAGCGTAAATTACCTGCATTACTCCGTTAAATTTTTTCAAATATGAACGTGTAATTGAGAGTAAAATATAATATCTAATTTTTGAACCAACTTCGATCGCGAACAAGATTAAAATTATTGGATTAAGAATTGCGTTTTTTACCGCTGAATCGTTCGAAATAATATTCACCCAAATTGGCGCCGAAAATCCAATCGAAACTGTAAGAATAATGAAAAGTTTTAAAGCTAATCTCCAAATAAATTTGTTATTTTGATAAACTTCTTTTTGGGTTTTTAATCCTAATTTTGAATTGTAAGAAACGTCAACATTCGCAAGACTTGCACTTGCATCAACTACACCTTCAAGAAAAGTACCAATCGTATAAATCCAATATCGCGCCGAAACGAATGATGGCGAAAGGTGCAAAAGCGAAGATGTCGTGAAAATCGCAGCAATTCGTGGAGCTAGTCTGCGGATGATTTCCCATTTTGTGTTAAGCCAAAGTTTTCGAATCCATTTGAGGTCAATTTCGAAACCATTTTTAAAGAAATTTGGGCAAGGTTTTGAAATCAAAAAATAAACTAGCGGAATAATATTTGCCAAAAAACAAGCCGCCATCATTCCATTCGCACCCCAGCCAAAAACCCATAGCGCCAAAAATGAGCCAATCGCCATCGTCCATGTTGTTGCATGGTCGAGAAACATCGCCTGTCTCGTTCGAAAAGTAGCTTTAAGGTATGAAGTTATTAATATTTGGCTTGGGCAAGCTAAGAAAATAGTCGCTACACAAATTCTCCAGTATGGTACGTAAAACGCTAGAAGCTCTTGCGAAACACCAAGCGAATTTAGTAATTCACCCGCAAAAATAAATGAAATTAGTGCTGGTGGTGTTAGAATTAAATAAACCAAATAAAGCGCATTTTTGAGGGGTTTCGAAGCTTTATCTGCACTTTTATTTACCATATAAGCTGGTAGATTCGAGACTAAAGCTGTTCGAACGGCATAATACGCACAGGAAAGCACCACCCAAAGCGCATCTGTTACGGCAAACATTGTAAGTGATTTTTGCGCATAAGCGATATTTGGATACCAGGCCATTACAAGGGCCCAGTTTGCTTCGACAAGGTTGTCGGCAATCGTACCGAGAAAATTATCGAAAAACATTTTTCGAAGTTCTTTTTTAGATTTAAGCATATTTAATAATTTTACATTTCGTAAGCTAAAAAGTCAAGATTTAACCCTTGTAATAAAGACGAAAAAGTGGTATAATAAGAATCCAAGAAAATTTTGGAGGTGCAGAAATGCAAGAACTTTTAGAAACACAAAAGCCTTTAGACGAGCAAAGATTTAATGTTGCGACGATGAGTACGCGAGAAACTGTCGCTGAAGAGACGCGTTCGAAAATTGAAGAAGCTTTTTTAAGTGATGATCCATATTGTGATATTGAAGTTTTTCGAAATCTTTTTGAAGTTGACGACATACTTAGTCTTCAGAACAAGTTCGTTAGAAATGTTGAGCTAAGTAAATTCGGAAATTTAATGGCGATTCAGCAGCTTGCGATAGTTGACGCTTCTAAAATTGGATACTCTGATTTTAAGGATAAAAAGACAATAACCGAGAAGATTGCATACGCTTGTCAACACAAATCTAGCCTTAGTAAAAAAGACCAAATCCCTAAAGATCTTCAAAAATATTTTGAAAAAATTCTAGATCTTTTCTGTAAAATTATGCTTGATCAAGAAGTGCAAATAAGCTCTGGCTATGCGATAAATCTATTAATGAACGCTCTAGGAGTCTAAGGTTTAAAAAGGCCTCAAGCAGAGGTCTTTTCTTATTGTTTTTGAACTTTTTGAAAACTGCCAAATTTTAAATCTTTTGGTAAGGAATAATTTCCGAAAACAGTTCGGTGCAGTTTTATAACTTCATAACCGACCGCCGAAAAAGTCCTGCGAATTTGTCGGTTTCGCCCTTCACTCATGATAACTCTCCAGTTTTTTCGCGAATCATCGAGTTTTTCGAGTCCAAGTTGTGATTTTCCATCAGGTAAATTTATACCAAAATCTGCAATCATTTGTTGGTGGAGTGGCTGGAGCGGTTCATCTAGCTCTACAAGATATTCTTTGATTTTTCGAAATTTAGGATGTGTCATTTGAAAAGCAAAATCGCCATCATTTGTTAATAACAAAAGCCCGCTAGAATCTTTATCAAGCCGACCAACAGGTTTTAAAGAGTGAAATTCTTTGGGTAAAATCGCATAAATTGTTTCGTTGTCACCTTGTTTTTTTCTTGAGCAAACATATCCACGGGGCTTATTGAATAGTAAGTAAATTCGTTCTTCGCGGTTATTTGATACTATTTTATCACCGATTTTTATAATATCAGTATCTTGAAACCTTGCTCCTAGTTTTACGGTTTTTCCATTTATCGAGATTTTACCTTTTTCAATAAGTTCATCTGCTTGTCTACGCGAAATTCCCAGCTGTAAAGCTAGGAATTTGTTTAGGCGTTCTGTTTTTTTATCCACAACTTATTGAGCTCCAAAAGGAGGTTGTTGTATATTTGAATTTGAGAAAGTTTCACCATTTCCGCCGTTTAGAATGTCGTTGATCTGTGAAGCGAGGTTTTCTTCGTCGCTTCTGTTGAGAGGTTCTAGTGGTTGAACTACTCTTTCTCCACCCACAGATTGAACAGCTTCTTGTTGAACTGGTGGTGTCATATGCGGCTGATTAACGAAGTCGCTAATTGGGTGTGCGGGAGCTTCGATGCTTCTTGGCGCTGCGGTATTTGTTATAGTAGGTTGAGCCGTTGGAGCTGGAGTTGGAGTTTGTGCGGGCGAACTAGTTGTTGTAGGGCGACTAATCGGTTGGATTGGTCGCACAGTGGTGTCCGGCATAGGTTGGGGTTGTTGATTTACGAGTCCAGTAGAGATTGGTCGCTCCCGCTCAGGCTGAGCTAAGTTTGGGGCTGCCGCTCGAGCCGGAGTTTGTAGTGGTTGGGCTGGAGCGGGTTGTGCTATGGGTTGGGCAGAAGTAGCGGGTGTGGCTGTAAAATTATTTTGCTGAACTGGGTTATTTTGCTGATTATTTGTGGGCGTTGTTTGTTTTTGGGCGGTCCTTTGTTCTACAGTTAAATGGCTATCTTGAAGAACATCATGAACTGTTCGAACAACATCTTCGATACCAACTTGAGACTTAACTAAATATCGATCGGCACCAAGAGCTTCACCTCTTCTTCGCTGGTCTTCGCTAGATAGAGCGGTCATCATGATAACTTTAATATTACGAGTCTCAGTTGTTGATCTTAGGATATCAAGCATATCGAATCCAGAAATTTTTGGCATCATAACATCACTAACAATCAGATCTGGACGTTCTTTAATAGCCATTGCTAAAGCTTCTTCGCCATCTCCGGCTGAAACAATATCGTAACCTTCAGCCAAGAGTCGAACGCCATAAATCTCGCGCAAACTTTTATCATCTTCTACTAGTAAAATTTTTGTCATATTGCTCCTATTATACTACTATTTTTATAAAAAATCTATACTTTTTAAGCTTACTTTTGTCTTTGCATCATCATCTTTTGGGCATATTCAATTTTCATTCGTTCAATGTCGCTCAATGTTGGCTGAACCGGAGGGTTTACCGAATTTGTTTGTGAAAAATTTTGGTTAGCTGCTGGTATGTTAGTTCTTTGAGTCATCTGTTCGGTTTGCTGACCGTACGTCTGTTGAGCTTGAGCTTGAACTTGAGTTACGTTTTGCGTAATTGGCTGAGCTGGTTGAACTGGTTGAGGGGCGGTATATTGTTGAGTTAAGGGATTGAATCCGCGGATAGCGCCATATTTTGCAAAATCCTGCTGTTCAGCATTTTTTTGGGTTCTTTGAGTCATCTGTTCGGTTTGCTGACCGTACGTCTGTTGAGCTTGAGCTT
>CAUUHU010000020.1:0-13210 GCA_963545035.1 uncultured Candidatus Saccharibacteria bacterium
TTCACAATTAGTTGACACAATGGAGTTTAACGAAATTGAACGCCGATATATGCACCACTATAATGCGCCCGGATATACTGTTGGTGAACCTCGCCGCTTAGGAAGTCCCGGTCGACGTGAAATTGGCCACGGTTATTTAGCGCAACGAGCCTTGGAAGCAGTTCTACCAAGTGTTGAAGATTTTCCTTACGCAATCCGTAGCGTAACTGAAATTATGAGCCAAAACGGTTCAACTTCAATGGCGGCAACTTGTTCAAGTTGTATGGCTTTAATGAGTGCCGGCGTACCATTGAAAAATCCTGTTTCAGGAATCGCAATGGGATTAATGATGGATGGTGAAACACCTTACATTCTAAGCGATATTGCCGATGCTGAAGACTTCGCTGGCGATATGGACTTCAAGTGTACTGGCTCAAAAAACGGAATCACCGCACTTCAAATGGATATGAAAGTTCATGGTTTGCCGGTTTCTGTTCTTGAAAAAGCAATCTTAACTTCACGAAAAGGTCGCGAGCATATTTTGCGCCACATGTTAAGTGTAATTTCTGAGCCTAAAAAATCGCTTTCACCATATGCACCACGAATTGAGAAAATTAAAATTAACCCTGAAAAAATCGGTGCAATCATTGGTAAAGGCGGCGAAACCATCAATAAAATTACATCTGAAACTGGTGCTGAAGTTGATATTAAAGAAGACGGCTTGATCACAATCGCAAGCTCAAATGCCGAACAAATCGAAAAAGCGCTAAATTGGATTAAATCTTTGGTTGAAGAACCTGAAGTTGGCAAAATTTATCGCGGAAAAGTGGTTTCAATTAAAGACTTTGGTGCTTTCGTGAATATTCTTCCTGGAATTGACGGTATGCTTCACATTTCACAAATGTCTGAAAAACGAACCGAAAAAGTTACAGATGTCTTAAGTCAAGATCAAGAAATTTGGGTAAAACTAGATAAAATTGACGAAAAGGGAAGATTGAACCTCACAATGAAAGGCATAAAGCAATAAAGCTAAAAAAATGCTACAAAATAAAAAGCTCATCTTGCGATGAGTTTTTTTATTTGGCGGAGGATGGGAGATTCGAACTCCCGCTCCAGGTTTCCCCAGACTAACGATTTAGCAAACCGTCCCCTTCAGCCACTTGGGTAATCCTCCAGTACTTTCCATTTTAACAAATTTTTATAAAAAACACAAGAGCATTGACAAAAAACCATTTTTTTGATATAATATGTCTATTATGAAGAATTTAAAACAAGTTTCGAAAATCTCAATTAGTGGCTTTGTAGCTTCGGCTTTTCCGGCAACTTTTCTAACGCTTAATTCTTTTGCGACTAGCACTATTTTTAATAGTGGAGTTCAGGGAGGAGCAGATAGGGGCCGCGGTGTAGGTGTTCCAACAACCCTTTTCGGAGACGGAAATACGGGAATCTTCACCCAAATGATTAACATGATGCTCTTCGCAGTAGGAATTCTTAGCGTTGTTATGCTAATCTATGGCGGTCTTCGCTACATTCTTTCAAACGGAGATTCAAAAAAGGTTGATGCTGCAAAAAATACAATTCTTTATGCAATCGTTGGTTTAATTATCGCACTTCTTGCATATGCAATCATCAACTTCATCATTGGATTATTTACAGGCACCGGAACTGGTTTCGGTGGAGGAAGTAATTCAAATGGCGTGAACGGCATTCCACCAACAAACGTTTAATTTTTCGAAACTTAAAAGGTCGCATTCCAAGCGACCTTTTTTATTTATCACGTAATCAAGAGTATTGACGCAAACTTACAATTGGATCTTTTCGGGCTGCACGGAAGGCAGGGTATAAACCGAAGATCACACCAACAACTGTTGAAAGTCCGCAAACCAAAAGGGCAATCTGCCAAGAGATAACTGGGCTAAATGGCAAGAACACACTTACACCAAATGAAAATGCATAACCAATCAAATAGCCAAACATTCCACCACCGAGCGAAATAATCATCGATTCAGTCAAGAACTGAAACAAAATGTGTCGATTATTTGCACCAAGCGCTTTTCGAATTCCGATTTCACGTGTTCGTTCGCTAACATTTACCAGCATAATATTCATAATCCCAATACCGCCAACAACCAATGAAACACTGGCAACAATTGCTAAGATTAGCGTTGAAAGTTCAATGAATTTATCTGATGGATGTGAAATATTTTTACCTGTAAGAACTTCAAAATCGTGCTCACCATTGTGTTTTTTCAAAAGTTCGCTTTCAATTTGTTTTTGAATCGTTCCTAGGCTATTAATACTTTTCGCATGAATATTTACTTGTTGAATTTGTAAATTATCACCAATAATTCGTTTTGCAGTTTCATAAGGAATAATTGCAGTATTATTAAAGTCAACATTGCTAAAGTTAATTGATGAACTCTGATGCGCCAAAACACCAATTACAATGAATTTTTCACCCTTCATTGTAATTTCTTTACCAACCGCCTGAGTTGTTCCAAATAAATCGATTGCCATTTGATTACCGAGCACAACTGTATTTGCATTTGCGCTATCCGCTATAAATTGGCCTTCGCGAACCTTAAGACTCACTGTTTGATCAAGACTTGGGCTTGTTGCGAGTAGATTTGCGTATTTTTCTTCACCATCTCCTCTAACTTTTGCTGAAAAATTTGCAAGCGGAGCAACAGCCGACACTTCTTTAATTTTCGAAATCATGCCAAGATCTTCATTTGTAATTGAGCTTTGCGTAAAATTCTTCGAAGTTGCTAGGCTTGTAATTACATTTTTATCATTTGCTGTCAATTCTTTTGGACGAACAACAGCCAACGCCCCACCTTCAGCAACAATTTGATCTGAAATCATTGAACCCACACCACCAGAAAGTGAAAAAATAACCACAACGCTAGCGATACCAATCATCACGCCAAGCATCGTCAAGAAAGTTCTCAAACGATTCGCATGGAGCGATTCTATCGCATTTTCAATATTCGTTTTTAAAACCCTCGGACTCATCTTAAACTCCTAATTCCTCTTTAATTTCATCAATTTTTTCTTCCATCTGTTCAAGTTTGTCTAGCGTATTCAATTCTTCATCTTTTTTTGAAGAATTTTTAGCAGGTTTCTTCTTAGTGTCAGTATCAATTTTTCCATCGAACATTGTGATAATTCGCGTAGCATACGCCATTAATTCAGGGTTGTGTGTTACCATGATAATAGTATTGCCTTTTTTATGCACATCGGCTAATTCTTCCATAATAATATGCGAGCTCTTCGAATCTAGATTTCCAGTTGGCTCATCTGCAAGAATAATTGACGGTTTATTCACGAGAGCTCGAGCAATTGCCACGCGTTGCGTTTGACCACCCGAAAGTTGCCACGGCATATAAAATTCGCGTTCGCCAAGATGAAATTGCTTTAAACTTTCTGAGGCCCGCTCGAGGCGCTTAACCTTACCTACACCCTTATAAACAAGGGGAAGAGCAACGTTTTCAATTACTGTCAAACGAGGGATTAAGTTAAAATTTTGGAAAATAAAGCCAATTTTTTCACTTCTAATTTGCGCTTGCTTTGAACGCGACATTCGCGCAACGTTTCGCCCATCAAAAATATAATCTCCCTCTGTCGCACGATCAAGAAGCCCAATTGTATTGAGAAGAGTAGTTTTTCCGCAGCCAGAGGGCCCCATAATTATAATGAATTCACCCTGTTTAATAGTTAAATTAACGCCATTTAGGGCATAGTTTTCAGCGTCGCCGACACCAAAACGCTTCTTTAGATTTCGCAGTTTAACAATTTCTTTTTCATTTTTAGCCATAGTAATTCTATTATATATTTTTTTACGATTTTTAGCAATTGCTTTAGCTTATTTTCTCATGCATTTTTTAAAAAAATTTTCCACAGTTTTTCCACAAATTAAAACTATTCGTGATGATATTTTCCACCAGAAGAAATTTCTTGAGCCCGATAAATCTGTTCAATCAATACCAGTCGCACAATTTGGTGCGGAAAAACCAATTTCGAAAGGCTCCAAACAAAATTCGCACGTTTTCGAAGCTCTTCCGTAACCCCAAAAGCGCCACCAATCACAATCACAAAATTTTGCGAATTCACAAAACCGTTCGAAAGCAATTTCGAAAATTCCGGACTAGAAATATTTTTACCACGCTCATCGAGCAAAATCACAAAATCATTCGGCTTAATTTTCTCTAAAATTCGCAAAGTTTCTTCTTCACGAGCTTTTTCTTCGGCAAAATTTGAATGCGCCAAAATTTGCCACTCCACTTCAAACGGTTTTTTCAATCGTTTTTCGAACATTTCAATTCCGCTCGCAACCCATTTTTCATGTTTTTTACCAATCGCAATAATTTTCATTTTCATATTCTTATTTTAACATTTTTTTGACTTTTTTCGAATTTGACTTTTTATTGTAATTATGCTATAATTAACAGAGTTGTGGTTATTAAAAACGCAACCGAACATTACTAGAATTGAGCTAAAGATATTGTCCATTTTTATTATCTTTTTACTGCTTAGCAATAAGTTTTTAAAGATTATTTAAAGATTTCTTACTAAGTAGTAAACTTGGTAAAATAACAGGAAGGCCTCGAAAGAGGAAGTAAAAAAATGACAACAATTATCAATTTAACTCCACACAAAATCAACATCGTAGATGAAGAAGGCGATGTAATTAAAGTCTTCGAATCTGAAGGCGTAGCAAGAGCTGCACAAAAAGATGTTAAAATTGGAATGCTTGAAGGAATTCAAATTATTGAAACAGAATTCGGTGAACCAATTGATTTACCAGAATATGATCAGGGCACATACTATATTGTAAGTGCCATAACTGCCAAAGCCGCAAGCTTAAGCGGCCGAAATACGCGAGATCTGCTTCTTACCGGCAAAACGGTAAGAAATAGCGATGGTCAAATTATTGGCTGCCAAGCACTCGCTAAATATAAGTAGCTCAATTCTACAACTCACAAGCCTTGTTTTTGCAAGGCTTTTTCTTTTTTGTGTTATAACTATTGACTTTTCTATTTTTTTGTGATATAATTTAAAAGCTTGTGTGAAACAAGCGAACATTTCAAAAGTGAGAAATTGGCTATTGATCGATTTTTTAGTTTCGAAAATTGAGTTTAAAAAAATTGAGCTCAGCTTTCGAAGCTAAAAACTTCGAAAAAATCTATAGCCACGCGGGCTTTAAGCGCGGAGGACACATATGTCTAAGCTTATTTATACAAAGTACGAAAAACAGGCCGATGGTACAGTTGCTTTGATGTTGCGATCACGAGACAAAGGTAAACCTGACTGGAAAGTAGTCGAAGGAGTAGATTTTACTCATACTTCTGATGAGTACAAACATAAATTCCTAGTCTACTATCGCAGCCGACTAGAGGACTATATCCTTAATGGTAAAGTTGGCAACTTCTCGGAACATACTAATGATCGACACGATCCTCTATACGGAGATAAGATCAAAGAGGAAATTAAACTTTGGGAATCACGAAAAGTTTTCATGGCTTAAAGCTTAATTCTAACCTCTCACTTTTTAAACCCCACAAATGTGGGGTTCTTTTTTATTTTTCGAAAGCAATTTTTGCAGCAATTTTTGCAAGTTCTTCGGGTGAAGTTTCAGCGGGGTAGCCGTGATGAAGTTGCAAAACGTTTTGGTCGTAAAGTGGCACAAGGTGAATGTGCGCATGTGGCACACCAAAACCTTCAACCACAACACCAACACGAATTGGTTTCATTTCAGCTTGAATTTTTTTAGCAATTTTTTTAGCAATTTGCCACAAATAATCGTAATCATCTTGTTCTAAGTCCCAAAGCAAATCAACTTGCTTTTTTGGAAAAACTAAAACATGACCGTTTGAAAGTGGCTCAATATCAAGCATCGCAAAAACTTTTTCGTCTTCATAAACCTTGTGGCAGGGAATTTCACCCTCAATAATTCGTGTAAAAATTGATTTTTCTTGCATTAAATTTTACTCCAATCTGTTCCTTTTTTCTAAAATCGTAAAGTTTCTTCGTTTGAATTTTGCCAAAAATCCAAAGCTGGCTGAAGAATTTCCCGCGCGTGCAAAAGCTTGCGACGCCCTAAATCACCCGTTAAGCCAAAGATTACAAGTTTAGTTTTCATTTATTCCTCGTTTCATTAATCTATTTTTTAATTATATCATATTTCGATTGGTGATTAAAATAAAAGCCACCGTAATTTGGTAGCTTAGAAATAACTTAAAAATTAAAATCTTTCAGAAAGGATATGTCTCTTAATATCAACCATTCGGTTATATTCTTTTGTGCATTGCTCTGAAGGTGTTTTGTGGCATTCGTAATTTATTTGATCAGTATTGAGGTCTTGGATTAAATAATGCGATAGAGCATCTTTTTGAATATAAAATTGAATTCCCAAAAAGATTGCAAAAATGCTCACGACAAAATTAAAAATAACTAATGAAATAATGATAATATCTTTTAAATTTCGTGGTTTTGTGAATTTTTTCATATATGATACCTTGTTTAGATTAAATAAAAAAGAGTAGTTTTTCGTCATACTCAGGACTAAGAAGGTCTAAGGCATTCTATCTGTATATACTTGATTACCCGGTGCAATATTTATTTGACCACCGTAAGTATTTCTTGGGAATACCCTCGTTTTGACATTATTTTGCCAATTTTGAGGCGTTCCTCCAACACCTATATGAAGAGAGAAAGGCTTACCTTGAGTATCATAGTTCCAAGATACTGAATATCTTTGGCCTGGGACTGAAGGAGAGAAACCTGCCTATCCCGAACGTCCACCTTGAACTTCAACCCAAATACCAACAATTGGTCTATGCCAAGAGTCCATAATATTGCCACTGGAAGCCTCTGCCTTAACACTTGAAAATACCAAAGCAACACCAGCTACCGCCGCTACAGTAGATACACCTAACGTTTTTTGCAATTTCATTGAATTGCCCTCCTTATAATGAAAAGTTCGATTATTTGAATAATCATAAAAATTTTATCATATTTTTTTTTAAAAAGACAACCTAATCTTTTTTAAAAAATTGTTTGTCTCCACGATTTAATTGAAAAAAAATCAAAAATAAAGTAAAATAATTTTATGGAGAGATGGCCGAGTGGTTTAAGGCGCACGCCTGGAACGCGTGTTGGGCGCAAGCTCTCGCAGGTTCGAATCCTGTTCTCTCCGCCAAAAATCTATTTTTTGAAAAAAATCCTTGACTTTTCGAAAAATATCAGTTAAAATAGTAAAGTAATTTTGCACGAGTGGTGGAATTGGTAGACACGCTAGTCTTAGGAACTAGTGCCAATTGGCGTGAAGGTTCAAGTCCTTTCTCGTGTACCAGAAATTATTTTTAAAAAACAGTTTTCGAAAGAAGCTGTTTTTATTTTGTAATTTGCCCTGATCTTTAAAAAGTGATATAATTTAAGTATGAGCATTAAGAATACTTTAGCTAAAACCGCTCGAAAAGTTTTGCCAAAATCGGCACTTTTTGGGCTTGAAAGAACTTATCGAAAATCTCGCGCAAAAGTAGTTGCGGCGCGTTACGGAAATCCTGCTCGTGACTTGCGGGTGATTGCCGTAACTGGTACAAACGGTAAAACAACTACTGTTAATTTTCTTAATGAGATTTTAAAAGAAGCCGGTTACAAAACAGCAATGTTCTCAACTGCAAATATCGAAATTGCAGGCATTCAAACAGTTAATGATACAAATTCTACAACCGCAACTGTTTCGAAATTGCAAAAATTCTTTTATGATGCAAAAAAAGCCGATGTTGAATTTGCATTGATTGAAGCAACTTCGCACGCGCTTGACCAATATAAATTTGCTGGCGTACCAATTGAGATGGCGATCATGACTAATCTCACTCAAGATCACCTTGATTATCATAAAACAATGGAAAATTATGCTGCAGCAAAAGCTAAGCTTTTCGAAATGCAACCACGCTTTATCGTTTTAAACACCGACGACAAATATTTTGATTATTTTAATAAATTCGAAGCTGGCGAGCAAAAAATAACTTATGGCGAAAGCGATTTGGCAGAAGTTAAAATTAAAAGCTTTAAACTTTACAAAAAGGGTAGTGAAGCCAAATTGCGAATCGATAATAACGTAGCACTTGAAATTGCTACAAATTTGCCTGGAGAATTTAACGTTTACAACATGACCGCAGCAGCAGCGGGTGCGTATCTTTTGGGAATTTCGCTTCAAGATATTCAAGAAGGAATTGCTAACCTTGAGGGGATCTCTGGGCGCTTCCAATATGCAACATCAAATCTTCCTTTCGAAGTTGTAGTAGATTATGCTCACACGCCTGACGCCCTCGAAAAACTTCTTCAAACTTCGAAAAAAATCACTAAAAATCGAACTATTTTAGTTTTCGGTGCTTGTGGCGATCGTGATCGCGAAAAACGCCCAATTATGGGAAAAATCGCTCAAGATTTAGCTGATCGAATTATCGTAACAGATGAAGAAAACTACACTGAAGATGCAAAACAAATTCGCGAAGAAGTCATTGCAGGATTTTCTAAGAAGAATGGAAAATTACCAGCAAATATTCAAGAAATTCCAGATCGAAAAGAAGCAATTCGAAAGGCACTACAGATTGCAGGAAAAGGTGATACTGTATTAATTACTGGCCTGGGTCACGAAGTTTACCGCATAATTGACGGCGAAAAAACACCTTGGAATGACACCGAAATTGTTCGTGAAGTTTCGAAAGAAATCTTTAAAAAATAGCTTTCGAAAACTTATACCCTAAAAATCGCTCAAATTGTGGGCGATTTTTTAAAAATAAAAAACCGCTCCTACGAACGGCTAATTTTAAATTTGGCTATAGATTTGTCTCATCCTTTTGCCCTCAAAAAAAGATACAGAAAAAACTTTGCGAATATACCAATTTTTAATTTCTTGTTTTTGGAAAGCTTTTGTTGCTTCTTTTAAATTGTTCTTATTTAACGTAAAAAAGAAACTTTTTCTTCCAAAAACCCCTATTGGTTCATAAAGTTCAATTTCTAAAAATAGATTTTCGAAATTTTTCTCATTTGACAATAACCTTGCTTTTTCTGGATTTTTAACTCGGTGAGTGTAAAAAATAGCATTTAACGCCAAAAATAAGTTTGTCGAGCCAAATCTGTTTAAAAGTTCTTTCGAATTCATAATATCACCCCTCTCGAAAAGTGTTACTATTTTAGCACGGTATTGATTTTTAAGCAAATTTACAGTAAAATAGACTTAAGCGAAATAGTTTAAAAGGGAATGGTAATGAGAGTAAAAAATCATAAAATATTAATGCCTGCAGTTTCTGTGGCTGTTTTAGTTTTCGGTGTCGGGTATTATGGAGCACAGCTAGCCTCTAAGCAGAATACATTTTCGAAAGCTTTAGCTTATACTTCAGCAATCAATCCGGTTAGCCCAAGCACCGCACCAGATAGTTACGAGATTAAATTTACAGATAATAATTTTAAACGAGCATTGAATTCGGTTTTAATGAAGACCGATACTTCTCGAAATCTTGACAGTCCGATTACAGTGGGCGCTGCTAAAAAAATGACTGCATTTTGGCCAGATGCGCCTTATCGCAATTTTGAAAACCTTGAAGGAATCCAATATTTTACAAATCTTGAAGTAATCCACGTTGCCGGAATAAGCAGCTTAAAAGATATTTCCGCAGCCGAAACATTAACTAAAATTAAAACGGCTTATTTAAGTTCATCAAATATTTCAGATATGTCGGCTGTAAAAAATTGGAAACAAGTTGGGTTGCTTTGGATTCACGATAACCCTATCACTGATTTTTCATTCCTTAAGGAGCTTCCACGCGCCTCAGTTTGGGGCATTCGATCGAATGCGAAAATTAAAGTGCAGAAGCTACAAAGAATTTTCAAAAATCCATTCATTAACTTTGATGGAACAACTATGCCAATTGAAGAAAATGAGAACTTCATTAATACTGATGCCGATGGAAATCCTAAACAAGATGGTGGGTATATTAAAATTATTAAACCTGTGCTAAAAGGCAATTATAATTTTGAAGTTCATGAAAAAAATAATACTCTACCAAATGGAAATAAATTCAATTTGAATTTTAGCAAATCTACAATTACAGTTGAGGGAATTGACGTAAATTCTACCGAAAAACCAGTAATTAAATTCGAAGACACTCCGCTTTCAGAAACTACAACATTAATTTTCGATAAAACCTCTACAAAATTAACAAAATCAGTTTTAGATAATCTTAAAGAGAGCTTGCAAATAAAACTTTCAAGAACATCAGGTTATTATGCAACAAGCGAAACATCTAAAATCACCTCATTCGGAAATAATGCCAACGGCGTTTTAAACAATCAAGAGAATCAGCTAAATGGTGATTTCATCATAACTTCAACTGCAACTAACGAATACGGAAACTCAACCACCGTTAAATTTCACCTTATTTTTGGGACAATTTCACGTGACCCAGTTAAAGATGCGCTTAAGAATTTAGATAATCAGCCAGATTATATTAAAAATGACATACCAGAAAGTTTAGTTGACGATGCAAAACAATTAATCGATAAACCTTTAACAACAGAGGACGAAATAAAAACTGCGGCCGATAATTTAAACAATAAGATCAAAGAATTGCTTAATGAAGAAGCTAAAAATCAGAAAAAAGCGGAAGACTCCCTAGAGGAGATCGAAAAAAATCTTAACGATAAGAAGCTTGAAAATATTGATTCAGAGATTACTGATGCCGAAAATTTGATTTCGAAAGTTAAAGATGAACATAAACGCAAAGAATTAACCGAAAAACTTCAAAAGATTAAAGAATTAATTAATGCTAAAAAAGCAGAAATTGAAGCTAATAATTCTAAACCAGCAGAAGATAAGCCAGTAGAAGAAAAACATGATCTAAAAACTAAAGACCAGCGCATTAATTCGCCAGAAACAGGGTTCTTGCGAGAAGACAAGAAAAAACAAGATGAACAGAATAACATTCTAGTCCTTACTGTTTTAATTTCGGCTACCATCACTCCAGCGATTGCACTTATCATTAAAAGGAAGAAGAAAAATCCAAAAAAATAAAACGGTAGAAAAACTATATTGCTATTTTCTTAATAAAGAATAGCAATATAGTGAGCAAATACTAGAGATTAATGGAGATTTTTATGGCTTTTTTAAGCTACGATAAATATAAAAAATTAGAATTTAACTACAAGAAAGCGTGTGGGTTATGGCTAATTGTAGTAGCGGCGATTATTTTAATAGCTACCTTGGTTGGAGGAAAGCAAATAATAAACATGCAAGTGTTCAGCATTGGCTACGTTATTAGCTTTTTCTCGATCAACATGAATAAAAAGGTACTAGATAAACTATCCGATGGCCCTTCGAGCGAATTTCAAAAGAAAGTGTCATCGTATGCTGTTATTTTACTAATTGTCTTGATGGTTTTACTAGGTGGCCCATTTTTTGCGACCGAAAATTGGAGATTAATTTGGCTAGGGGCGCTGATGGCAACCGCACTGCATTTCTTACCTTATTATTTTGTGCATGGAAAGTCAATGATATATCTGGGTCTTATCTGTGCTATTAATGTTTTCATAGGGTATATTTACACTGACTTTCCGCTAGAGATAATTGCATATATTGATGCGGCAATTAAGCTTACATTTGGAATATATTTATTATTTTTCTCAAAACCATCAAAACAGAGATAGCACGTGGCTTATAACCGACCACTGTAAGATTTATTTGAGACGTATAAAGAATTAATAAAAAATAAAAGAGGTATTATGTCTATTTCGTTTACTTATTATGGAGTTGCATGTGGAGTCCTTTCTATCAATAGCAAGGTAAAACGCTGGTTCAAACCGACGGCATTTTTATGTGACATGCCGGGTTCGAACCGACTAACGCTCGCTTTACAGGCGAGTGGCGCACCATATTGCCCTACGTCACCATAATGATGTAGTTGATGAGTGCCGCTGTGCTCGTTTGCTATATCAAACTTAAAACCTCTTATTGTAAAGTACATTTGCATAATAAGAAAATCCGCGAAGATAAACGATCCGAATGTACCAGGTCGTGAATTCAAAAACGTGTTGGTTAAAAGGTTCTCCAACACAAGGAATGCTAGATGCATTAAAAGCATTCAGTTTTGTCAAAGAAAAGACGTTAAAACTCAAGTCGTGCTGTAAAGCACGCAAATTGCGATGGTCCCAATACATACTGCTTTAGCCCGTCAGCTAAAGGGTCCCTGTAAAACCATTTGGGTCATTTGGAGAATGACACTAAAGAACTCCCATTACCAAATCGGTGCGCAAGATGCGGTAGAGGTCTAGCCCACCTCAGATAAACGGGCAACTTAATAGGGTATAGCCAAGCGGTAAGGCAAGGGACTTTGACTCCCTCATGCGTTGGTTCGAATCCAGCTGCCCTAGTAACTAAAAAGAAATTCTTAAAAAGGATAGAAACATGAAAGCTCGCAAAAAACCAATCGAAGTCTTTGTCATAAAATACGACAACAATATCATTTTGGAAGAATTTTTAAAACTTCTAAGAACCAATGAAAAAGAACCCGTTCGGTATGATGAATCAGACGGAACAATTTACATTATCAAAGAACGAGGCGAGATTGCTTTACCGAAAGGCAATTGGGTCATCCGCGAAGACAATACCGACGGTTGTTTTTGGTCGATAGACCCGGATATCTTTTTACAAACATACCATCGAGTAAAAGGAACTGTAAATACATTTGTAAAAAAGGTATATGACGTAGATTTTGTTAAAATTGATACAAACGATACTAAAAATGTTATTGAAGTCCTTAATTTCTTAGGATACAAAATTGCCACTCCTTTAGAAGAACTACAACGAGATGAACTAGTGGAATCTGTAAAACAACAGGGATTTCTTGAAATAAACACCCTAGAGGGTACTGAACGTTTATTCTCAGGAGAAGTTGTAGTAAAAGGTATTAAGGGCGAGTTCTATCCTATATCTTACGATAATTTTATTAAAGTTTATGATATTTTAGAATAAACTGTCAAACATAAATAAACAAAAGGAATACGGTTGACCCAGTCTAATTATGAAAAACTTGATTTTATTAAGTACTCTATCAATACCCATTGAATTTACAATGGATTTGAAAATGCTAAACCAAATGAATGACCTACTTCAACCTAAAAATATTTATCCAATTCATATTGAAGACTATAGTCATTACAATACGAC
>CAUUHU010000021.1:0-13199 GCA_963545035.1 uncultured Candidatus Saccharibacteria bacterium
TATATATATATATATGCTAAAGTGTTTTTTCTATGTTCTCTTTTTCTAGTTTTTTAATAAAGTTGCTCATATATTCCCAATGAGGTTCACCGTTTTTATCAGTTGGGAGCATAATTTTTACTCTTGGTAAATCTGTACTCGAAAGCTGGTTTCCATATGATGAATGTTTTATATTATTTTTTATAGAATTTATTAAAAAGTTAGCATTATATTCATCAAGTTTAACACTTCTAGGAATTAGAGCGTGAACTTTCATATCTATCGATGCTTTATATGGGTGATAAAAAACTCCGCCCAAAAAAGACACACTTATAAAATTTTCGAAAACTCTAAAATTCTTATCTTTCGAAAAACCATAATTATCAATTCCGTTGTTTGTTTCCTTTACGGTAATTCTTGGAATTTCTGAAGGCTCCAAGTTACTCTTCTTTATATAACTCCCAGTCGGAACTTGCAAACCATTAGTTCCAACAAAAGTTTCGAAAACATCTTTTATCTCAAATTCCTTCCAATCAACCTCTAAATCTAATACCCCCCCCCCTAATTTAAGGAGTTTGTTTTCGTAATACGAAACTATACGCTGGCTTTGCGCTTGCATTTCTTGTTTGACATAGTCTTCCATAAATTGCCAGTTAGGGTTACCGTTTGAGTCAATAGGAAGAACCAATTTATCTCTACATAATCTATTAGGCCTGAGCTGTTTTCCATATGAGTATTTCTGTTTTAAAATATTCAATCTCGAAGTTAAGAATAGATAAATTTCATCATTAAATTTCTGGTTTTTCAGAACAGTTATATTGTCATCACATTTAAAAATTCCTTTTTGAAAAAAGGCATTTCCAAACATGTCTATAGTTATACCGTTTTCATAGATTTTGTGTTTTTCATTATTCACAAACGAACTAACCCCATTCAAGCTTTCACCAGCTGTAACAAAAGGAACTAAACCTTCCTCTCTATCAGAAATCTTGAGACGTCTACCTCTTTCAATAAAATCAAATATATCAGATAGATAAAACTCACCCCACTCCACATTATCCAAACTCAACCTACTCATCTTCCTTCTCGCTTTCAACCCCAAATAAATATCCGCGCCCATGCGTTATCATATTTACTTCGAATGTTAAATAATCGGCAATGGTTTTTCTAAAATCCTCTTCGCTTGGAATTTCATCGTTAAAATAATAGAAAGAATGTAGCCATTCATCAGTTGCTTCAACTGTTGTTTCAACACAAAACTTGGTTGGTGCTTGGTTCTTACTAGACCAAACGTCAAGCAGGTGCTGTTTTTTATCTTTATGTGAGCCATCATCAATAAGCCCGATGTGCTTGCTCACAATATAGCCATCGTTTTCGAAATTGATAAATTTGCAAACTTTGTTTTTAGGGTGTTTGTTGTGTGCCGTAAAAATCGCAATACAAGGATTAGTCCCAACACCGTAGAAAGTATTTTTGTTCAAAGTTATCACGCCTTCAAGAGTGTGATTTTTTAAAATTTCTTCTTTGATTTTTTGTTCATCTTTTGTTTTTCCAGTAAAGGTACTTTGAGGCACAATAATTGCTGCGCGCCCATCTTCAACCAATGAGTCAAGCAAATGTTTAGTAAAGTTAATCTCATAAAGATTCGGATTTTGCTTTGAACCCATTGAATATGGCGGATTCATCATTCCAACATTGCAGCCTTTTAGCTGTAACTGTGCCGGATTTTGAAGCAAGAAATCTTCATTCTCTAAATTACTTTTACCATCACCACGCAAAATCATATTTGTAGTTGCAATAGTAAACATATAAGATTGTTCTTCGATTCCAAAAAGTTGATGTTTTTTAATATGCTTAATTTCGGTTTCGTCTTTGGTTTGATTTACCATATTATGCATTGCCGCGATTAAAAATCCTGCTGTTCCGCAACAAGGGTCAAGAATTTTATCGCTTGGTTTTAGCTCGAGTAAATCACAAAAAAGTTCCGTAATATGTTTAGGGGTTAAGACAATACCTAAGTTTTGCCCGTCGCCACCACTATAAGACATGAATTCGCCATAAAAACGCCCCAAATAATCTTCTGCCGAATTATTATAAAGTAAGCTATGATAAATACTATTATATAAAAACTCAGTGAAGTGCTTTAGTGGAGTTTTGCCGAGCGTTGGGTTGATTTCATTAATTTTTACATTATCTTTAATTATCGAAAACTGACTTAGAAGCTTATTCTTTTTAACTTGTGGCGAAACATTAGCGCGCCCAAGATTAGCCTCAATCGCATCATATATTTTTTGCCCATCGGTTTTTTGCTGGTCGCCGTTGAGATTTTCAATGCTAAAATTCTTATGTTCAATTTCTCGAAGCGCTAGCAAAATTCCCGAAACTACCAAAGGCTTATTTTTCTCTTCCAAGTTTCCGTAATTTCGAAGATCTTCATGCAGAATACTTGCATCTTTTAAAATTTCGGCAGTCTCTTTTTCTTTGTCGGTGTTTTCTTTGAGAATTTCTTTTGTATAATATTCATTAATATTTGTTTCGCTAAATGAGATTAGCGTTTCAACTTCATCAAGAATTTTATAATCGCCACGGTCATTAATATAGATTGGTGTAATTTTATGGATTTTATCATTCCCGCTAATTCCAAGCGCAATAACTTCAGAGTAGCTTGTATTTTTGGCCAAATGTTTGCCATAAAACAAAGCACCGTTCACCGCATAATCACATATACTGGCAACATCTTCACTAATAATTTCATTTTCATTAAAATTTACGTGTTTAGAAGTATCAGCTTTATCTTCAATCACAACCAAAAAATCTTTAACTACACCAACATATTCAGGAAAGCCAGCTTTTCCAGTTCCACGTTTCGAAGCTGTTTGCAAAGCTTCGTTAATTTCTTTAATATCACTTCCTTGTGCAGTAAAATTTTCACTAATTTTAGCTTCCTTCAATAAATCATAAACCCACAAATCAGTGTTCGCCTCTTTTTTTGCCATAAATTAAAAAATAAAACCTCCGTTAATGTATTTAACCTATTTTATCATATTTTAAAGTAAAATAACAGATATTGAGATTTTCGAAAACAAAAAATCGGCGAATTATTCACCGATTTCTTCATAGCTAGAAACAAGCACTTGGCGTGGCTTTGAGCCGTTTGGCGGACCAACAATTCCGCGATCCTCCATCTCGTCAATCAATTTTGCAGCACGACCATACCCAATTCCAAGACGTCGTTGCAAATAGCTTGTAGAAGCCTTTCTCGCCTCGATAACGAGTTTAACAGCTGTTTCAAAAGTTTCATCCGTAGAAGAACTTCCGCCGCTCATTACTACTCCGCCCATTGCTCCAGGTTGGACTTGTTGCGAAATAACCTCATCGTTATATTGAGGTGGTCCTTGCGAACGAATAAAATTTGCAACTCGCAAAACTTCTTCATCCGTAACCCAGGCACCCTGAACGCGCTTTAAGTTTGGTGCGCCGTTCATATAGAACAGCATATCACCATTTCCAAGAAGTTTTTCAGCACCACCACGATCGAGAATTGTGCGAGAATCACCGTTTGCTGCAACCTTAAATGCAATTCGGCTAGGAACATTTCCTTTAATCAAACCAGTCACAACACTAACCACCGGCTTTTGAGTTGCCAAAACAAGGTGGATTCCCACGGCACGAGCCTTCTGTGCAATTCGCACAATCATAGCTTCAACATCCTTTGACGCCACCATCATCAAATCGGCAAGCTCATCAATAACAATTACGATATAAGGTAATGGCTCAAGCAATTTAGGCTCTTCACCCTCTGGTGTTGATTTCTTAATCTTCTCATTTTTCGAAATTACATGCTTGTTGTAGCTTTTAATTTCTTTGATTTTTTCATCAGCCAAAACACGATAACGACGCTCCATTTCGTTCACTGCCCACTTAAGAGCCGAAAGCGCTTTTTCGGAATCATTAATAATTGGCGTTAGCAGATGCGGAATATCCTCGTAAGCTGTCATTTCCACAACTTTCGGATCAACCATGATTAGCTTCAATTCACTTGGTGAATGTCGATAAAGCAAACTTGTGAGCAACGCGTTCATCATAACAGACTTACCAGAACCTGTTTGACCAGCAATCAAAAGATGTGGCATCTTTGAAAGATTGCCCACAACTGGATGACCAGCGATATCTTTACCAATCGCAAAAGTTAATGGGTCTCGAGCGTTTCGCCATTCTTTAGAATCTAAAACTCCAAAAAGTCGAACGTCGGCAGATTTTAGATTTGGAATTTCCACACCAACTGCTCGTTTTCCCGGAATTGGCGCTTCAACACGAATTGACTCTGCAGCCAAATTTAGCGCAATATTATCGCTAAGATTTTCAATTCGGCTTAGTTTTACACCACTTTGCGGAACTAAAGTATATTGTGTTACTCGCGGACCAATATTTGCAGCTTCCATTTCAACATCAATATTAAATTCGCTAAGCGTATCTTTAATTGTTCGTGCGTTTTGTTCAACATCACCAGCATCAGCTGGGTTTTGCGAATGCTCAAGTAAATCGAAACCTGGTGCTTGCCATTTCGAATCATCAAAAATTGGTGCATGGTTTTCGGTTTTTTTCAAATCTTCAGTAGAACTTTCTTTAGCTTTCGAAATTCGCATCAAGCCCTTTTTCTCTTTATGCTCAGCTTTTTCGCGTGATTTTTTATCTAAAACTGCAACACCCGCGTTTAGTTTAATTTCTGGTTTCTCGGTGTTATTCAAATCTTCAGCCTTTTTCGAAAGCATCGCTTCTTTGGCTTTTTCGAAAACTTTAGCATTCTTAGAGTCATTAGCAAAATCACTAGTTTTAAGCATTTCACTAATCTTTTTAATCACAACTATTGGCGAAACTCGCAAAATTGAAAGTAGCGTGATTGAAATCAAAAGCAAATAAATAATCGCCGCAACAACAGAATTCACCATTGCTAACATAATTTTATTCGAAATTTCACCGCTCCAGCCACCATAGTGCATTCCGACGGATGCCCTAAATAGCCCAAAGAAACCACTGAGCCAGAACAAAATAAGTACAAGACCAAAAGTGTTTAAGCCTGGAAAACGGTTTTGTTCATCACGAAAAATTTCAACTGAGATAAAAATTAAAACTGCTGGCACAAAAAATGTAGCCCAGCCCATAAAGCCAAGAAAACCTTGGTGAATTGCTGTGAGCGCTGCACCACCCGCACCAAACCAGCTCAAAATTAAGAAAAACGAAAACGCAATCAAAAGAACCGCACTAACTTGCGACCAAAATCCAGCCGGTAAAACACTTTGTTTTGGAGCTGGAACTTTTTTAGCTTTGCTTTTTTTCACTTGTTTTTTAGCCATAATCTTTTTATATTATATCACAAAAAATATTTTTTCGAAAACTTATTTTTTAATGCCTTAAAGATACCGCAATCTCAATTAATGTTGATTCAATCATTGCCCAAATATCAACATTTTCACTTTTGATAACTTCATCAATTTGCGAGATTTTCGAAACAATTATTGCAAGCTGCTGATCGGTTATATCTTGCGCAAAATTATCGAGCTTTCCCAAAGCCCAAGAGTTCGCGCCAATTTCTTTTGCGATTTCTGCCGTTGTTTTACCTAAACTTTTGCCAACTTTTAAGGCCGAAAAATTAAAAACTTGCGTTGAAATTAAACCTAAAAACTTATAAGCGCCTTCTTCCCCATCTGTTATTTTTAATTTTGAAATTTCTTTTTGCAAACCTAAAATATCGCCCGAAAGCATCATTTCAAAAACCGCAAAAGCATTACTTTCGACATTTTGTGGCACAAATTCACGAATGTTTTGCTCATTCGCCTCGCCAATTAGTGCCATTTTTTCGATCGCATCACGAATTGACCATTCATTCAATCCAACCCATGAAATTAAGAAATTTGCCGTTTTGTTATCAATTTTCAACCCGAGTTTTTTACCAAAAGCGCGTGCAAATTCAGCCAAATTCTTCGAATCTTTCGCCGTAACAGTTTTAAATTCATAAAGCTCAACAATTTTCGAAATTGATTTATAGACAGTTGAACGTTTGTCGATTTTATCTTCAATAATACACAAATGAACATCGGTAGAAATCCGCGGGAGAATTTCACCTAGATTTTGCCAAATTTCAGAATTCTCACTTAAATTTCGAACATAAACAAACCGCTTTTCTGCCAGAAGACTAATTCCGCAAATTAAATTAACAAAATCACTTTTCGATAATCCATCAATTTCTTGTTTTTGAATTTCAAATCCAGATTTTTCGGCATCCTTTTTCATTTGAGCGAGTTTTGCAGTTCGCTCATAAGAATTTTCGCCATAAAGAATTGTTGTTTTTCCACCAAGCATTATTTTTCAAGCCCTTTCTTTATTTTTTGGCATTTTGGGCAAAAATGTGTACCTCGACCGCCAACTCGGATTTTCGAAATTTCCGCTCCACATCTTTTGCAAGGTTGACCATCCTTGTGATAAACCGCAGCATATTCAAGATAATTTCCGCGTGAGCCGTCAGCGTTAACGTAGTTTCGATCTGTTGAACCGCCTTTTTCGATTGACTTATTCATTACGAATCGAATAGCCTCATGCAATTTTATAAAATCAGATTCCGAAAGATCTTCAACTCGAGTTTCAGGATGAATTTTTGCTCGCCACAAAGCTTCATCAGCATAAATATTTCCCACACCCGCAATAACACTTTGATCTAAAATTGCTGGCTTAACCATACTTTTTCTTTTTCTCGAAAGTTGCTTCCCTAAAACTTCTACCGTAAAATTATCCTCTAGCGGTTCTGGTCCTAATTTTTGAAAAAATGGTAAAAGTTCAACTTCAAAATCTGGTAATAATTTCATATAACCAAATTTACGTTGATCATTAAAAAATAATTTCGTTCCGTCTTCAAAATCAATTTCGACACGAGTTGATTTATTCGGTAGATCATTAAGAAAATCTTCATTCGGATGGCCAGCGCCCCAGTTCTCCTCACCCCGATAAACCATTTGACCCGTCATTCGAAGATGTGTCACAAGCGTATATTCATTGTTTAATTTTAAAATAATGGCTTTCCCCCGACGAATAACTTTCGAAATTTCAGCACCAACCATAAAATCTTTAACATCTTTTAGTGAATTTGGAAAGCTTTTAGGCCAATCGTGTTTTACTTTCGAAATTTTCTTTTTCAAGATTAATCGATTTAACCCCCTAACAACAGTCTCTACCTCTGGTAATTCTGGCATTAGTCCTCCTTAAATTCCTTTGAAAAATCTTCCCAATTTTTATATAAAAATCCCTGAATTCCCATTTTTTGGGCGGCTTCAATATTCAAAATTGAATCATCAAAAAAAGCTATTTCGCTCGGTAGAACATTACTCTTTTCAATCGCAACTTTAAAAATTTTTGGATTTGGTTTGGCGCACCCAACCTCACCAGATAACACTAAAAAGTCAAAGAGTTCCGCCTGCTCTTTTTTCGAAAAAAACTCATCAAATTGATATTGTGCGACATTAGAAATAATTCCGATTTTTAGGCCATTAGCCTTAATTTGGCGAATAAATTTTAGAAGATTTTCGTCCTTTTTCCAGATATATTCAAAAATATGTTCTGAAGAAGGCTGGCGTAATACCAGCACTCCAAAACAATCGAAAAATAGAACTTCAGCGTTTGTTCTCATTAATTCCAAGATCGCGCACAATTTGCTCATTTCCCGGAACCTGCGAAATAAACAAATTTTGAAGTTGTTTATTGTTTGCTAATAACGAACCTTTAGAACCGGTGCAGGTTGTTGTCCAAAGATGCTTTTGCACATTATCGTCTTTCAAAATTGAGAAATCATAAAGATGTCCCGTAGCACAAACTCCTGCAAGATCATCGGCTGCACCACTAAATGCAACACCTTTCATCATATTGGCTTTGTTGAGTGCATTTACAAATTGAGTGTATGATTCTGAATTATTGCCCAAATTTACCTCTTTAATAACTTCATCGAGATAACCTTTGTAAGTTATTAGCTTACGATAAGTTGGTGAGACTTCAACCGTATAAGATCGAAAATTTTCTTGAGCCACGATCGGCCCTCGAACCGCCATTTTAACGCTACGGTTTTGCTCAACACTTAGCAAATCTTTAACAGATTTATCTTCCTCTTTCGAAGAATCATCTCCGGCTTGCTGTGATTGATTATTATTTCCACCGTTCATAAGCGCATTCACCACCGTGACAACAGTTATGATTGAAAGAATTGCAATCGCGATAATTAGTAAGATTGGTGCAATTCGTATAAGTTTTTCCTTCATTTTAACCTTTCTCCACCACTTTAATCCAAATACTCATGAAGTTTTTTCGAGTCTTTATGTTTCTTCAACTTCATCAATGCCTTTGCTTCAATTTGACGGATTCGTTCACGAGTAACTGCAAACTCAAGGCCAACTTCTTCAAGCGTATGGCTTTTTGTACCATTCAATCCAAAACGCATTTCAAGGATTTTACGCTCACGGTCTGAAAGTGTTGAAAGAATTTCACGAACTTGCTCTTTCAAAAGTTGAACTGTCGCTGATTCTTCAGGGCTTGCAGTATCTTCATCTTCAATAAAATCACCCAAAGTCGACTCTTCACCTTCTTCGCCATCGCGGCCAATTCCCGCGTCCAGTGAAGTAATATCTTGCTTAATTTTTTGGATATATTCAACTTTTTCGACATCCATATCCATCTCTTTAGCAAGTTCTTCATTGGTTGGTTCGCGGTTGAGTTCTTGTGTTAGTCGACGAGAAGTTCGCATAAGCTTATTGATTGTCTCAACCATGTGAACAGGAATTCGAATAGTTCGCGCCTGATCGGCGATCGCACGAGTAATCGCTTGTCGAATCCACCAAGTTGCGTAAGTCGAAAACTTGAATCCTTTGCTTGGATCGAATTTATCCACAGCACGAAGAAGACCAGTATTTCCCTCTTGAATCAAATCAAGCAAGTCGAGCCCGCGGCCAGAATATCGTTTCGCAATCGAAACCACAAGACGCATATTGGCTTCCGCCATTTTATCTTTTGCCTTCCGATCGCCCTCCATTGCTTTTTTGGCAAGTTCAGTTTCTTTCTCAAGTGAAAGAAGTGGGATTTTACCAATCTCACGCAAATACATTCGAACGCTATCATCTGTTATGTCATCAGAATATGAACTATTTATTAGATCTTCATCTGTTATATTTTCTTCGTCTTCATTAGTAAGATCTTCAAAATCCGGCTCAAATTCATCAAGAGATATTGTTGCATCAACAACGCCATCTTCATTTAAGATTTCTTCTGGAAGTTCCTTCTTGCTTTTACCTTTTGCCACTATTTAGCTCCTTATTTAGTTCAATAATCTTACTCAAAATCTTCGTTTTTAAATTTTCATCACCTTGAATTTCAGCGTTTTCAAGTTCAGCTTGAAGATTTTCTTTTTGTGTTCGCAAATTTTCAGTTTTAACTTTCTGAATCAAACGCTTCATTTCATCGGTTGCACTTTCTTTAATATTTCCGAGCCGTTCGTCAGCTTTTAATAGTAGTATTTTAACATATTCATCAAAGCTTTTCAATAGCTCTATATCTTCAGATTTCAATATTTCTAGAATTTTATTCCGCTGCTCGCCATGCAGAGAATTCTCTTTTAAATCACTCAGCATTTTAGCGAGCCGAGGCTCCTTAATTGCAAGCGCAAGTAAATCATCTTCGTACAAAAAATCGTCAACAAATTTCTTATCTGTTTTTTCAATTTTTACCCGTTTTTTGGTTTTTTCAGGCTTCTTTTCTTCACTAATTTTATTAAGCAACGTTGCTTTTGAAACACCAATTCTTTTCGAAATCTCATTAATATAAAAATCTTTTTCCACAGGGTCATTCAAGTTTTCCACAAGTTTAAGTGAGATTGTGGAAAAGTCTTTTTTACCTTTTGCAGTTGAAATATCTAACCTTTTTTGATATTGGTCAAAAACCCATTCCATTGCTGGCTGCGGATTCGAAATTGATTTCTTCCATAACTCTACATCTTTTTGAATCAATTCGTCTGGATCTTTCGCTTGACCAGCAGATTGATCTAATGTAATAATTGAAAGTTCGACCCCAGCTTGTTGCCCTAAAGAAATTGCCCGTTCAGTAGCATTGATTCCAGCCTGATCACTATCAAAACAGAGACGAATGTCGTTTGAAAATCGACTGAGCGCCTTGAGGTGATTCACTGTCATAGCCGTTCCAGCCGTGGCAACCACATTCCTTACATCCACTTGATGGCTCGAAATCACATCCATATTTCCTTCAACGACTACCGCAAAACCAGTTTTTCGAATTTCATTTTTAGCTTGTGAAAGTCCAAAAATGTTCGAAGATTTATCATAAAGTAGAGTTTGGGGTGTGTTCAAATATTTGGGAGCATTTGGTTCGTCATCTATAATTCTACCGGTAAACCCAACCGGCTCACCACTAGCATCTTTTAATGTGATCACCATTCGGTTTCGAAAAATATCACCACCAAACCGATTTAATAGCCCCGCATCACGAATATCATTCAACGAAAAACCTTTTTTAAGCAAAAAGCTTGTTAATACTTTTTGGCCGTTTGGCGCATAACCCACTTTAAAATCTTGCACAATTTCTTTCGAAAGTTTGCGTTTTTTAAAAACATAGTTCAAAGCTCTTTTGTCACGAATCAACATATGCTGATAAAAATTGGAGCTTATTTGTAGAATTTTTCGAAGGCGTTCTTTCTTTTCGGCGATTTCTTTAGAGCGTTTCGAATTAAAAGTTTCAATTTCAACACCTGCTTTTCGAGCCAAGAATTCCAATGCTTCACGAAAATTCATTCCCTCAACTTCCATGATGAAACCAAAAATATCACCGCCTTTTCCAGATGAAAAATCGTGCCAAATTTGCTTATCCGGACTAACAATGAAACTCGGAGTTCGCTCATTTGTCCAGGGACTAAGCGCCTTAAAATTACGCCCTGTTCGTTTGAGCTCAAGATATTCGCCAGCTAAATCTTCAATACTTATTCGCGATTTAATTTCTTCTCTGGCATCGTTCATATCTATATTATACCACGGGTCGAAAAAATATTCTAAAAAATACCGTTTCTTGATTTGATAAAATTAAAGTGCTAAAATGGAAATTAGAAAAGGAAAAAACAAAATGGAAACGATCGAAAAACTTAAAGCCGAAATTATGGCTGATCCACAAAACTCTAGCTACACAAAACAAGGAATCAAACCGCTTTTTACAATTCCAAAAACTGCGCGCATTAATATCGTTGGTCAAGCGCCGGGAATACGCGCACAAGAATCAGGGCTATACTGGAACGACCCCAGTGGCGATAATCTTCGAGAATGGCTTGGCGTAAGCAAAGAACTGTTTTATAATTCAGGATTATTTGCTATTGTTCCGATGGATTTTTATTTCCCTGGACACGGAAAATCGGGTGATTTGCCACCAAGAAAAGGCTTTGCCGAAAAGTGGCATAACCGAGTTCTTGCTCTTGCTCCAAATATAGAATTAACAATTCTAATCGGTAATTACGCCCAGCATTATTATCTTAATCAAAAATCGTCCGATAAACTGACTGAAACTGTTAAAAATTACAAATCTTATCTTCCGGAATATTTTCCGCTTGTTCATCCTTCTCCTCGCAACAATATTTGGCAAGCAAAAAATCCTTGGTTTAAGACTGAAGTAATTCCAGATTTGCAAAAAATAGTTCAAGAAATTATCAATAAATAAAAATAAACCGCCTTTTCGAAAAAGCGGCTTTTAGAATATTTACTTCTTATAGTTCTCAAGTTGTTTCGAAGATTCTTCAAGATTTTTCTCAATCTTTGCGTACATTTTTTTCTGCACAGAACCTGCTGTCTTTTTATGGCGAGCAATCAAGTTTTTAACACGAACTAGCTGATAGGCCATTTCACGAGAATAAACTTCATCAATCGTAGCATTCAAAAACGCATCATCAAGAGTTGTATCAAGTTTATTGAAGTCAGTTTCGGTTTGTTGATAGATCTCTGATTTCTTTTTCGAATCTCCACGCGGAACATCAATTTTCTTGCTCTTCATATATTCTGTCAAGATTTGTTCATCTGAGCTAAGTGAGATATTGATTCCAGCATTCACGGCTGCGAGATCTGAGCTTTTAATTTTCTTTTGATATGTTCCAGTAATCTCTTTGAGCTTTACAATGTTATAGTAAGCTCGAAGGATCTTTTGTGTAGAATCATCACTTTTTCCAGCAGTCGCAATAATGAAAATCGCAAAGAATAGTGCAATCGCAAGCGCAGATGCAACTAAAATCTTACCTTTTGTCCAAAACGGAACAGCTTTTTTAGGCGAAATTTTATTCAAATATTCAACAGTATATGGATTCTCGGACGCAGAGCTACCAGTGTAGTTTTGATTAGGCATCAAATTTGGGGCAGTTGACGGACTTTGCATCGGCCGTTGTGGGTATTGTTGAGGTTGATTTTGATATCCATCTGGATATTGTGGTTGTGGGTAATTTTGTTGAGCACCATAGTTTTGATATGGAGCACCAAATTGCTGCTGATTTTGCTCAGCAGGAAATTGCCCATTTTGCGCAAACTCATTTGGATATCCACCATAGTTTTGTTGTTGCGGATACTGATTTTGAGGAAAATTATTCGGTTGAACGCCATAATTTTGATCGTTCTGATTCCAGTCTTGATTTGGTTTCATATTACTTATGATTATACCAAATTTATAAATTTTTCGCAAATGAAAAAGGCCTCTTTCGAGGCCAATAAGATTTTTACCACCGATCGTCTGCATAACGCCGATCTTCTTGATGTACAACACAAGGAGTGCTTCCATTGAATGCGCCGAAGCACGCAGTTTGTCCTCGCCATGCCGGCTCACTTCCGCCACCATCTCTATTACCATCAACGGCAACTTGCCTAGACCATGCTGGTTTTCTATCATTGTTCCTGTTTCCATCAACAGCATATCCGCTAGGACAAATACATTGTTGCGCAAAATGCCCATTTGGGCTATTATTCGTCCTGTTCTGAGTAGGAACCTTCAGGCCGCTTTTCGTTTGGCTGTACACTTTGTGGTGCAGATCTTCTTTTGTATAAGTCATATAATGTACCACGTTTAAAGCCCGCATGGCTATAATTTCCTCGAAAGAGGTAATTACTATATTACCACATAAATATATTTTTGTCAATAGCAGCTACTCGCAAGCT
>CAUUHU010000022.1:0-12535 GCA_963545035.1 uncultured Candidatus Saccharibacteria bacterium
TTTAGTTACCACCTCAAATTTTGGCTATCCAAAAAGAGCCGCGAGCGGATTTGATATTAACCGGCTTAATTTATTGATTGCAGTTCTTCAGCGACGCACAAAATTAGACTTAAGTGATAAAGATGTGCATATTAATGTTGTAGGTGGGCTTAAGCTTGACGATCGCGCGGCGGATTTAGCTGTTGCAATGGCAATTGCTTCGGCGGCAGCCAAGCGTAAGCTTTCTGATGGTGTTGTAGTGTTTGGTGAAGTTGGTTTGGGCGGTGAGATTCGAACGGTTTCTCAAGCAGAAAGAAGGATTGCGGAAGCTAAAAAACTTGGTTTCACGAATGCGCTTGCGCCAAAAAATTCTTCAAAAGACAGTTTTGTAACGGCGGTACGAGATTTGCGTGAAGCCTTAATTAAATATTTACAATAAAGGATATTATTTTATGGAAACATTTTTATTAGTTTTAATTTTATTTATTGTTTGTGGAATTTGGTTTGATTTCAAAAAAGATAAACCATTAATTTCGAAAGCGAAAAAACAAATATTAGTTGATACTTCGATTTTGATTGATGGGCGTTTTTTGGCGGTAGCAAGGACCGGGTTTATTAATTTTGATATTTTAATTCCTCGAAGTGTTGTTGGTGAATTGCAGATTTTGGCTGATGGTGGAGATGATGAAAAACGAATCCGAGCAAGATATGGGTTAGATATTATTTCAGCCCTTCAAAATGAAGAAAAGGTAACGGTAAGTATTTTAGCGGATGGAAACTCTGCCTCAGAAGGTGTTGATAATCGATTGCTCTCATTGGCTAAAAAAATGAATGCTGAAATTTTAACAGCAGATTATAATCTTAATAAAGTTGCTAAGGTTGAAGGAATTGAGGTTCTAAATATTAATGAACTCGTTCAATCTGTTAGGGCGGATTATTTGCCAGGTGAAAAAATCATGCTTGAAATTACTCAAAAAGGAAATGAAAAAAAGCAAGGTATTGGACATTTACCCGATGGTACGATGGTTGTTGTTGAAAACGGCGAAAGTTTAATTGGAACAATTAGTGAGGTGGAAGTTATTCGTTCGCTTCAAACTGCTGCGGGAAAAATGATGTTTGCGCGACCGGTGGGTATTAAAAAAGCAAAAATCGAAAATACGAAAAGTAAGGGTCGTGCTGTGAAAAATTCGAAAGTTGAAAAGCCTGCGCAAAATGCACAAGTAGAAGTTTCGAAAAAAGATAGCACTGAATCTCGGGGTAAAAAGAATAAAAAGGTGGTCAAATCAAAACCGAGCGCAAAAAATACGTCAAAAACTAAGGAAAAAAGCCAAAAACCTAAAACTCAAACTCGTCGCCGAACGCAAAAATCAATGGAGGCAAGTTTAGTTGAACTTGCAAATAAAGAATAAGAGAGCAAATTCTGCTCTCTTATTATTTTTTTGATGTCATTGGTATTTTTTGCGAGCGGAGATGTTTTTTAGTTCTAGCAACAGGGGTGCGATATTTTTTAGATAGAATTTCGTTCTCCCCAGCTTTTTTAGTGATTTTGGTTTGATGAGACATCCCTAAATTTTTTAAAAAATCTGGTTCGAAAAAGTTTGGAATTCTTTCGAAACGATTAACCTCGGATTGTAGTTTGGACTGCAGCTTGGATTGAGTTAAGCCTTCGAACATTGCGATTAATTTTCTGAACGCTTTTTGTTCATCTGGGGTGGGCGTAAAAATAATAATCTTAGTCCCATCTTGCAGATCTTGAATATCGTCGTAATCGCGTAATTCAATAAAATCACCTCTAATAATACCAATAAAAAGTGCTGAGTTTTTAAGTCCCATTTTTGAGACCTCCTTCATTTATGATTTTCGAATTATATCATATATATCTTTTTATGTCAATATACGAGAAGATCTTGAAAACAAGTTATTTTTTTGTTAAAATTAGAGAAAGAAAAGAAAGGAAAATATGGCTGATTTTAATAAAATTTTAACACCTGGAAATTATCAAGATGGAATTATTAACGTTGTAGTTGAAATCCCTACTGGTTCAACTCATAAAATTGAATGGAATCGTGAATTGGCCGTGATGCAACTAGATCGCGTAGAACCAAAAGTTTTTGCGAAACCTACAAATTACGGATTTATTCCACAAACTCTTGATGAAGACGGTGATGAGTTAGATGTTTTACTTATCACAAATGATCCACTTACGACTGGAATCTTTTTGGAAGCGCGAATTCTTGGTGTGATGAAGTTCGTTGACGATGGTGAAGTTGATGATAAAATTATTGCCGTCCCAGCAGATGATCGCGATACTGGTAACGCATATAAAACTTTGGCAGATTTGCCAGAACAGCTTATTAAACAGATTGAATTCCACTTTAATCACTATAAAGATTTGAAAAAAGCTGGTACAACTAAGGTTGAAAAATTTGGCGACATTGAAGAAGCAAAAGAAGTTATTGCAGAATCAATTAATCGCTGGAATGAGAAATAGAAAAATAAGTTTAAGAATCGGGCTAATGCTCGATTTTTAAATTTTAGGGCGGTTTAGTTTGATTACTATATATGTTGTGATACAATATAATATATGGAAAAGGCTGAACTCTTAAGAATCTCAAAACCGTTTTATTCTGCGGAAGATATAAAAAAATTAGAAGAGGCAATTGATTTTGCAACTGAAAAACACAAAGGCCAAATGCGAAAATCAGGTGAAGAATATATCACACACCCTTTGAAAGTTGCAAGTTTTTTGGTTGAATGGGGTATGGATATTGATACAATTATTGCCGGGGTTTTGCACGATGTCGTAGAAGACACAGAAACACCGCTAGATGAAATCGAAGAACATTTCGGTAAGGACATTGCTTTTTTGGTTGATGGCGTAACCAAGGTTGGAAAGGCGCGCGCAGGAATGGGGAATCTTGAAACTTATCTCCCTCAAACAAAAGATAATCTTTCGAAATTATTGATTGCGGTTGGGCAAGATGTCCGCGTGGTGATTATTAAATTGGCAGATAGATTACACAATGTTCAGACTTTACAATATATGTCTCCAGAAAAACAAAAGAAAATTGCCCAAGAAACTTTGGATGTTTTTGCGCGAATTGCCGACCGTTTGGGAATGGGGCGCGTACGAATGCAAATGGAAGAACAAGCTTTTCTTTATCTAAATTCGAAAGAATATAGGCGACTTGAAAATGAAATTCGAAAACGCCTCGGTAAAAGTACGCGAAAATTGGGAAAAGTACGCGAAGAAGTTGAAAGAGAGCTAAAAAAAGCTGGCGTAGATTTTGAAATTTCAGGGCGAGTGAAGAGCGTTTATTCCCTTTATAAAAAGCTTAAAAAAACCAGGGGTGATATTGATCGGGTTTATGATTTAATGGCTTTGCGAATTATTGTAAATTCGAAAGATGATTGCTACCGTGTTTTAGGCATTTTACATTCAATTTATAAACCAATGATTGAGCGAATCAAAGATTATATTTCAATGCCGAAGCCAAACGGCTATCAATCACTTCATACAACTGTGATTACACCTTCGAAATTGATTGCGGAGTTTCAAATTCGAACACGCGATATGCATGAATTTGCCGAACGTGGTTTGGCGGCGAGTTTTCATTATCATGAGCAAAAATCGAGCAAAGACTATGTTTCTGGAGCAACTTCAAAACGGCGCAGTGAAGTTAAAGGAAATGGTGGTCTTTCAAATGAATTGCAATGGATCGTGCAACTTCAAGATGTTGCGCAACGATTGAGAGATGGTGAAGAAATTAATCCCGAACAGCTTCAAATTGATATTTTTGGTGATCGAATTTTTGTGTATTCACCAAAGGGCGATATTTACAATCTGCCCGAAGGTGCTTTACCTCTTGATTTTGCTTATATGGTGCACAGCGATATTGGTAAGCATGCTTATGCTTTTAGAGTTAACGAAAAGATTCATGCGTTTGATAAACCACTTGAAAAAGGGGATGTGGTTGAAGTTTTGACGCGAAAAAGTTCTGAGCCAAAGATTGATTGGCTTGATTTGGTGAAAACTTCGCACGCAAGAATTAAGCTTCGTTCACAGCTTCGTCAAAGAGGCGATTTAGAACCAATTAAAAATGCTGAAGCGATTCGAGCGAGAAAATCGGGTGAGAAATAAAAATATGTATTTCAAGAAGGTGGCCAAATGGTTGCTAAATTTAATTTACAAAAGGAGAATATGAAACTTTCGAAAATTCATCGAAAAATGATTTTAGCATTCGCGCTGAAGCGGCGCAAAAGTATGATTTTGGTTTTTGAGAATAACTTTTGGGGAAGAGTAAAATTTTCAATTATTTGGACTATTTTTCGAAAGAATATTCACTTTCATTCGTTTTGGAATAAAAGTCGTACACGTTCGAAAACGCAAATTTTTCTTTTTCGCAAAATTGAGAATTTAGAAAAATATCTCGAGGCAGAAAGTCTTTCTTGGCGTAATAATGAAAGAAAAAAATCGATTTTGTTAGGTGAAGCTTTGAGCTATCCTGAATTTGTGATTCAAGATTTTGTTGAAATGTTGGGCGAAGAAAACCCGCAAAAAATGAGTTTTAAGAATTTTGATTTTGGCTACGACGGTTTTGTTTTTCGCGTGGAGAATTTTCGAAAAGTTTTAGATTGGCTAAAATTGCAAGAGATTTCTTTCGAAAAATCGCATTTTAGGGTTTTTGAAAAAGGAAAATGGCGTGATTTGTCACGAAGTGAGATTGAGAACTGGTATGAAAATTAAGGACAAAATATTAAGAAATCCGAAATCGGTTGTAGTACTTTTGGGATCTATAGAATATGAAAATTCTGAAAACAGGGATCTATTAGACACTCTTTTAGCCCTAGCATTGTGTGCCGTTGAAGGTAACGAGGGGAATCTTAAAGAATTTTATGAATATTATGACCAGATTTTTGATAAAATTAAAGACGATGTCATCAATCCTTTATAGGAAAAACTTCGAAAATAAAAATCGCCCCATCAAGAGGTGATTTTATTATTGGTTATCTAAAAATCAAATTTAATCGCTCTATCTCTAGAATCTTTAAGATATTCTTTTGCTAAATCGCAGTCTTTCTCATTTTTTGTTTCAAGGCATTTAATTTTGGCTGAAAGCAATAGCTCAGTAGCAACTTCTCGCTGATTATTGATGTGAATCCAATTTAAGGCGGCGAAAGCCAGAATAACTGACAATATAGACAGTATTGTGGATATAATTGATAATATTATTGGTAGTTTTTTCATGTAGTGTCTCCGTTATTTTTATATAAAAAGACAAGGAGGGATCCTTGCCTTAAGAATTAATTAGTCCATGAAATCCATGGAACACCAGGGTACCCATATGCCTGAAGAAGTATTCCATTGGCGTCATTTTTCCAGCCAGTAATACAGGTGCGTCCCCATTTTTGTGGAGTTCCTCCGACACCTATATGAGCCTTAAATCTACGACCATGAGTATTGTAACTCCAACCCGTTTTTTGTAGTCCACGATTGTTTAGGTACGCCCATCCTGAGCCTCCTCCTTCAACTTCAATCCATAAACCAACAATTGGCTCTGAAGCTACATAAGACTCAACTACACCGCTGGCAGCATGGACTTCGGTGGAAGATAAGGTTAAGGCTACGACTGACCCTAAAGAAATTAAGCTACAAGCTAAAGTTTTCTTAAGATTCATTTTTGAATCCTCTTTGAAATGTACTATTTGCTGTTTTTTATATCAGCACAACAATATTAGCATAAGCTTAATTAAAAGTCAACGATTTTAATTCTGGATTTTTGAAAGCGTTTATGTTAAAATAGATATAGGAAATTTAATAAAAAGGAGACGAAATGTCTAAAAAAATTGCAATTAATGGATTTGGGCGAATTGGTCGCAATGCCTTTAAACTAGCTTTTGAAAGAGATGATATTGAAGTTGTAGCGATTAACGACTTAACAGATACGAAAACTTTGGCGCATCTTTTAAAACATGATTCAACTTATGGAAATTACCATCACGATGTATCTTATGATGAAAACTCAATTTTTGTTGCGGGAAAGCAAATTCGCGTATTAGCGGAGCGCGACCCAGCACTTTTACCTTGGGGTGAATTTGGTATTGATGTTGTAATTGAGGCAACAGGATTGTTTGTTCAACCAGAAAAAGCTCGTGCACATATTAACGCTGGTGCGAAAAAAGTTGTAATTTCAGCGCCCGCAAAAGGTGAAGGTGCTAAATTTATCGTGCTAGGTGTAAACGAACATGAGCTTACGCGCGAAGATGATATTATTTCTAACGCTAGCTGCACAACAAACTGTATTGCTCCTGTTATGGCCGTTCTTGAGCGTGAGTTTGGAATTGAAAAATCTTTAATGACGACAGTCCACTCTTACACTGCGAGCCAAAGACTCCTAGATGCTCCGGCAAAAGACTTGCGCGAAGCTCGTTCTGCGGCCGAAAATATAGTTCCAACTACAACTGGCGCAGCAATTGCGACCGCGAAAGTTATTCCATCTCTTGAAGGAAAGTTTGATGGTTTGTCGGTTCGAGTTCCAACGGCGGTTGTTTCGCTGAGCGATATTACTGCAGTTTTGAAACGAAACACTACAAAAGAAGAAATTAACGAAGTGTTTAAACGTGCTGCCGCAGATCCATTTTACCAAGGAATCTTAACGGTTACAGACGAACCTTTGGTTTCGATGGATTTCAAGGGGAATTCTCATAGCTCTATTGTTGACTTACCATTAACAAATGTTGTTGGTGGAAACCTTGTTAAAGTTGTAGCTTGGTATGACAATGAATGGGGATATTCTAACCGCTTGGTCGAGATTGTTGCTGATGTAGCGGTAAATATTTAAAGGTTTTTTGATGAAGATTTTTATTGGTGCAGATCACAGAGGCTATTACCTTAAGGAAAAAGTTTTTAAATATTTAAAAAATAACGGATATAACATAGAAGATATTGGTGGTTTTGAATATAACCCAAATGATGATTTTCCAGAATTTGCACACGTGGCAGTTTCGAAGATTCGTGCCAGTGATGAGAGTGATTCTCGTGCTATTCTGATTTGTGGCGGTGCGCAAGGAATGGGAATGGCTGCGAATCGGTATAAGGGTATTCGTGCATCTGTTGTATGGGAACCTGAAGAAGCAAAATGGACTCGTAATGATAATGATAGCAATGTTCTATGTCTACCGGCGCGAGTTTTTGATAAAGATGATAAGGAGAGTACGTGGAAGGAGACCGTAGATGTTTGGCTTAAAACTCCTTTTGCTGCTGCACCGCGTTTTATACGAAGAAATAATCAGATAGATGAGGTTTAAATGTCGATAATTACACCAGCAATTTTAGCAACTAACCCAGAAGAATATAAAGAGCAGGTTGAGAAAATCTTTCCTTTTGCCGAAAGGGTCCATATTGATGTTACGGATGGCGAATTCGCGCCTAATTTAACCTTGCCTGAAACTCAAATTTGGTGGCCTCAAGAGTGGAAGGTTGATATTCACATGATGGTTGCTCGTCCTAGTGAGCACATTGATGCAATTATTCAACTCAATCCTAATATGGTGGTCTTTCATTCTGAGGTTGAAGAAGACCTTGTGCCTATTTTTGAGCGACTTAAAAATGAAACTATGATTAAGCCAGGTTTAGCTTTGCTTCGTTCAACTGTTCCGGAGACCGTTGCGCCAGCAATTAAAGCTGCAGAACATATTTTAATTTTTAGTGGTAATTTGGGCGAAATGGGTGGTGTCGCAAACATGATGCAACTAGAGAAAATTCGGTTAATAAAGGCTATTAATAGTAATGTCGAAATAGGCTGGGATGGCGGCGCTAATCTTTCGAACGTATTTAACTTAACTCAATCTGGGGTTGATGTTGTGAACGTTGGTGCGGCAATTATGCAAGCACAAGATCCTGAGCAGGCTTATCATCAAATGGAGACTGAAATTAACCGCAAAGGAGCAATTTAAAAGTGTCATCGCCTAAGATGCTTTCAGTTGGGGCTGCTACTCAAGATGTTTTTTTGAGTAATTCTCCAGATTTTAAATTAATCTCAATGGCAAAGAATCAGGATATTGTTGAGCTTGATTTGGGATCTAAAATAACAGTTGAAAATATTGAAATCTCAAGCGGTGGTGGTGCTACAAATGCTGCAACTACTTTTGCTCGGCAAGGCTTAGCTTCTAGTTTTATGGGTGTAGTTGGAGTGGATTCTTCGGGGGAGCAGGTATTAAAAATGCTTGATGAAGAATCTATCGATACATCTCGAGTAGAATTTTCAAATAGATATAACACAGATTATTCAGCAATTATTATAGCACCAAATGGTGAGCGTACAATCTTAACTTATCGCGGTGCATCAGAGCATATTTATGCCGATAGTTTTGAGCTAAAATATGGTGAGTTTGATTGGATTTATCTTTCGAATTTAGCAGGAAGATTTGATGTTATTTCGAAAATTATTCAAGAATCGGTAAAAAAAGGTGCAAAAATTGCCTGGAATCCTGGGAAAAATGAACTTGCGGAACCAGGAAAAGTTCGGACTCTACTAAAAGATGTTGAAATTTTGATATTAAACAAAGAAGAGGCTAGTTTAATTTTTGAAGGTGTTTCTGCTGAAGAGATTGTTCGTAGTGGCGCAGAATTCGTACCAGTGATGATTTTAACAGATGGCCCGAACGGTGTTTGGGTCAAAGCGAAGGATAAAATTATTCATGCTGGAATGTATGAAGATGTTCCTTCGGTTGATAGAACTGGTGCGGGTGATGCTTTTGGTTCTGGGTTTGTTAGTCAATGGGCGCAGGGTGCAGACATCGAGCAAAGTATTTTATTTGCGAGTGCGAATTCGACTTCTGTAATTCAGCATCTGGGTGCTAAAAAAGGAATTTTATATAAAGATTCTAATCTTCATGATATGCCGATGGAGGAGATTCAATGATGAAAACTTATAAACTTTCAGAGCTCTTAGGCTTAAAAGGTGCTTATGCGCGAAGGTTTAATTATGAAATCACCAATTTGGAGTCTAAAAAATCGCAATCAAAAAGCGTTTCGGCGCAGATTATGGCAGATTTATATAAAAAATCGCGCGATCTAGAACAGGAACTGGGATTTTTGCAAGGCGATGTCTTGAGTGTGGAGGCAATTTCGGCTTTAAAAAATAAGCTTAATGATGACGATTTTTGGAAGAAGAATGAGACGTCGGTGATATTTACTGAAGAGGGTTTTGTCTCGGTGAATAAAAAAGATGTTGAATTAAATTCGAAAAAAGAATTTAAAAATACCGAGAAATTGGTTTTCGAAAATTTTCAAGAAGCTTTAAAGATAGAAATTTTAGAAAAATACCAAAAAGTATTTTCGAATTATTCAAAAAAACAACTAGAAGAAAAAATATTTTAAAAGGAGAAAAATGAGATATCAAATTTGTGTTTCTGGGGCTGCTACCGGAGATAGCGTTATGGCTTCAAAGGATTTAGCTTTTAGACTTGGGCAAGAAATTGTTCGGCAAGGAAAAATTTTAACAACTGGCGCAACGGTTGGTTTGCCGCATTACGCTGCTTTGGGTGCAGTTAGTGTTAAAGGTCGAACGGGCTTGAGCATTGGTTTTTCGCCTGCTTCGAGTTTTCGGCAGCATGTGAATACTTATAAGTTGCCGTTTAAGCCTTTTGATTATATTAATTTTACAGGGATGAGTTATGTTGGGCGTGATACGCATTTGGTGCTTTCGAGTGATGCGGTAATTACGGTTGGTGGTCGAATGGGTTCACTTCATGAACTTGCAACCGCCTTAGAATCTCGCAAAGTTTGTGGTGTTTTGCTTGGAAGTATGGCGCTCGCCGATTATGTTCCGACACTTTTACAAAATGTTGAAGCTCCGGGAACGAAAGATATCATTTACGATAACAATCCTGAACGACTTGTTCGTAAAGTAATCGCAAGACTTGATGAGAAGAATGCAGACTTCATTGCGCCGCGAGATGATGAACATCTTTCAATTAAGCGCTCTGGAAATGGATAAAATATTTCAAAACTGCTCAATTTGGGCGGTTTTTTGATTTTTGCATAAAGTGATTGACTCAAAAAAAAAAAAAAAAACGATATAATTGAGATGAAAATACATAATAATGAAAGTGAAAGTGGTTATAAATGAGTAAAATAAATTTAAATTTAATAGATAGGCCGGCTCTATTTGAGATGGCTAAATATATTAGGGTTGTTAAAGATGGTAGGGGTAATGAACTAAGAATCAATGGTTCATTATATTTTGCTAGCAGTTTTACGATTTTTATAATCAATAGATGTCTTCTTCCTATAGGTTTGATGAGTAACTATGGTCCCGTTGTAATGATTAGTTTTTCGATCTTTATCTGTCTTTTTGGTTTATCTTTATATCTTGATTTTCGTAGGATGAACGATATAGGTGTTGAGAAAGATTTAAGAAATATATTAATGGCGATAAATGGCTTTATTATGCTATTTTCCTCTTTATTTTTAGATTTTTACGACTCAAAAGCAACCTACGGTCCTGAAGTTGTTGTTATATTTATCTTTATTGTATATGGAATGTTTATGGGAGTATTTCTTAATTTTACTTCAACAGACAGTTCTTATGTAAAAAGAATTTGTAAAGGTTTTTATGACGATTCACAAATCGCTGAAGCATATAGATATGTAGTGAGTGAAAGAGAAAATATTTTAGACTTTAAAGACGAAAGTGATTCTTATAGTGATGAGCTCCGAAAAGTTAAAAAACTCTACGATGAAGGAATTTTAACTAAAGAAGAATTCGAAAAAGCAAAAAAGAAAATTTTAGATATATAAGTACTTAGCCGCTCAAAATGGGCGGTTTTGCTTTTTAATGAAATATATTATAAAATATAAATAATGAAATATCGCGAGTTTAAATTAAAATCAAAATATCAGCCTACCGGAGATCAGCCGCAAGCGATTTCGCAACTAGTTGAGGGTTTAAAAAAAGGTGAGCATGAACAAACTTTGTTGGGCGTAACCGGTTCGGGTAAAACTTTTACAATGGCGAATATTATTCAAGCCACTCAAAAACCAACTTTAATTCTTGCGCACAATAAAACTCTTGCTGCTCAGCTTTATGGCGAGTTTAAAAAATTTTTTCCTGAAAATGAAGTTCATTATTTTGTGAGCTATTTTGATTATTATCAGCCAGAAGCTTATATTGCAAGTACGGACACATATATTGAAAAAGATTCGCGAATAAATGAAGAAATAGAAAAGCTCCGACACGCTGCAACCGAGGCATTGTTAACTCGAAGTGATACAATTATTGTTTCGAGTGTTAGTTGTATTTATGGTATCGGTTCGCCGGCGAGCTATATGCAAATGGCTCTACACATTAAGCCTGGAATGCGATATAACCGTGATAAATTTTTGAGGCACTTGAAAGATATTCAATATGAACGAAACGATGTTGATTTTTCTCGTGGAACTTTTCGGGTTCGTGGTGATACGATAGATATTTTTACCGCAGGATCAGATCTGGCAGTGCGGGTAGAATTTTTTGGTGATGAAATTGATAGATTAACTATCATGAATCCACTCACGGGTGAGATTCTTGAAAAACCGCAATTTTTTGATATTTTTCCGAATTCTCACTACGCTACACCGAAAGAAATTATCGATCGAGCAATTCCGCAGATTGAGAAGGAATTTTATGCAAGATATGAATATTTCGAAAAAAATAAAAAATATCTTGAGGCGCAACGATTAGCTCAGCGTACGAAATATGATCTTGAGATGCTTCGGGAGACTGGATTTGTGAAGGGGATTGAAAACTATACGCGGTATTTAACTGAGCGCGCACCCGGTGAACAGCCCGCAACTTTGCTAGATTATTTTCCAGATGATTTTTTACTCTTAGTTGATGAATCACATATGACTTTACCGCAAGTTCGCGGGATGTTTAATGGTGACCGAGCGCGTAAAACTGTTTTAGTGGATAATGGTTTTCGGTTGCCTTCAGCTCTTGACAATCGACCTTTGACTTTTGATGAATTTTATAAACACATCAATCAGGCGATTTATGTTTCAGCAACCCCTGGCGATTTTGAACTTGAGCATTCGCCAAAACCAGCTCAGCAGGTTATTCGTCCAACGGGATTATTGGATCCTGAAATTGAAGTTCGAAAAATTGAAGGTCAAGTTGATGATTTGATGGAAGAAATTCAAAAACGGATTTCGAAAGGTCAGCGTGTTTTAGTTACAACCTTAACTAAGAGAATGGCGGAAGATTTGAGCGGCTTTTTGGAAGAAAACGGGATAAAAACAGCGTATATTCATAGTGAAATTGACACTCTGGAACGTGGTGATATTTTGCGTGATTTGCGTGAAGGGACTTACGACGTTCTTGTTGGAATTAATCTTTTGCGTGAGGGATTGGATTTGCCAGAGGTTAGTTTGGTTGTGATTCTAGATGCGGATAAAGAAGGCTTTTTGCGCTCAGAAAGTGCATTAATTCAAACGATCGGTCGAGCGGCTAGACACGATGAAGGAAAAGTGATTATGTATGCCGATAAAATAACTCGTTCAATGAAGCTTGCG
>CAUUHU010000023.1:0-10761 GCA_963545035.1 uncultured Candidatus Saccharibacteria bacterium
CACCCCCACGAGCGATAGAAGCATAAGCATTCGTATGCTCATCCTGTTGAACTGAACATCCACCCCCAATAGCAGCAGAAAGGCCAGCATTGCTATTCTTACAGTAAGACTTATCGCCAAGTTGCTGTGCAACACTAACACCCTCATCAACTCCAACTATTGCTAAAGCTTTAACTGCAGCAATATTTAAAGAGTTACCTAAACTAAATCGTATAGGAACACTTCCATAAAACTGTTTAGAGGCATTTCTAAGTTGACAAGACCCATAAGTTCCGGCACAGTATTGAGAATCAATATTTTCATCCTTTAAGATAGTGCCTGGAGTATAAACTGTATCTTTTTTATTAAATAGAGCAGCATAATCAACCACCGGTTTAATACTTGACCCAGGATCTAGGGACGAAGTTGCAGCATTCGTTTGACCATAACCTTCTTTATTGTAATCAACTGATCCAACCTGGGCGATAACTTGTCCAGTAGCAACATCCACCGATGTCATAGCAATATTATCAGCACCACTGATGTATAATGTTTTAGCACCCGCGCTAACAGCCGACTCGGCAAGCGATTGAGCTTTAAGATCCACTGTTGTTTTCACAGTAAGACCGCCAGCACCAACAACCTTCACACCAAGTTTCTCTTCAAGTTTCTTTTTAACTTCCTGCACAAAGTGTGGCGCCTTGATGTTCGCATATTGATCGCTCTCTGGCTTAATAGTGGCCAAAATGTCAAAATCTTTAGCTTCTTTAGCTTCTTTTTCAGAAATAAATCCGCAAGAAACCATATCATTCAACACTTTATGCTGACGCTCGACTAAACTCTTATTGAATTCTTTATTGTAGGGGTTGTAAATTGCAGGGTTATTAGGAATAGAAGCCAACAGGGCTGCTTCAGCTAAAGTTAGGTCTTTAGAGCTTTTTCCGAAATACGTTTGAGCGCCAGATTCAACCCCGTTTCTTCGCCCACCGTAAGGAGATTCATTCAGATAGAGTGATAAAATCTGATCCTTATTATACATTTGCTCAACTTGAACCGCTAAGATCATCTCTTTAATTTTTCGCGGTATTCCACTCAAGCCACGTTCATTTGACTCGTTCGAAAAATAAACCTGCTTAATTAATTGTTGAGTTAACGTTGAGCCACCCTGAGTAGCACCACCTTTAAAATTATTTACAAAAGCTCGGACGATAGCTGCTAAATCAACACCTTTGTGCTTATAAAAATCTCGATCCTCAATAGCAACTGTAGCTTTTTTAACATAGTCGGATATTTCAGAACTCTCAACAACGAGTTTATAATCTCCAGAACCTTTGTCTTCCCATAAAAGCTCACCGTTGCGGTCATAGTACTTAGAAACCGTTGTCTGAACTCGTTTTGCCAATTCTTCAGGTTTGATCTGGTTTAGATCTTTCGAAACATAAGCAAAAGCAGCAGCAATAGCAATTCCGCTAAGAATGATTATTACGCCTAAAATTTTTAGACCCATGAATAAGCCTTGTTTACTGAACCAATATTTCAAAACTCGCTTCGGATGTAGCTTGTAAAAGAATCTTTTTATTGGATCTTTTGGTAAACTTGCAAGATATTCCGCCCTTTCACGAGCCCTAGAATCTTTTTTTTCTTTCATTCTATGTGCTAAATTTGTATATAAACCTAGGTTATTTTGCTTCTGCCTTTTAGCACCACCTCTTTTCAAAGATGTGCGTTTTTCGGTAGAATTCTTTTCTTTATTAAGCCTATTTCTTCTATCCATACTAACTACAATTATACCGCACATGTTTGCGCATTTCAAGATGCTTTCTAAAACCATTTAGTGGAAAAAAAACACTTTTTATGTTAATATATATTATATAATCAAGTAATAGGAGATAAAATGAAACTATCAGAAGAACTAAAATGGCGAGGTTTTTGGAATCAAACCACCTTCAAGGATCCAGAAATTCTAGATAAAGAAAAACTAACAATTTATCTTGGTGCCGACCCTTCTGCAGATAGTCTTCATATTGGCCATTTAAGTGTTTATATGATGGTCCGTCGCTTTCTCGATCATGGACATAAGGTAGTTCTCCTTGTCGGTGGCGGAACTGGAATGATCGGTGATATGCGAGACACAGAAGAACGAGACTTGTTATCTGCCGAAAAGGTTGCAAAAAATACTGAAGCATTAAAAAAACAGGTCTCAAAATTATTCGCAGGACAAGATTTTGAAGTTGTAAATAATGCAGACTGGCTTTCGAAGATTGAATTAATACCTTTCCTTCGCGATATAGGAAAAAATTTTAACATGGCTGAACTTATTAGCCGTGATTTCTTCAAAAGTCGAATCAATAACGGCAACGGTCTTAGCTTTGCCGAATTTACTTACACATTATTACAGGGTTATGACTTTTGGTATCTTCACAAGAATAAGGGTGTTTCTCTTCAAATTGGTGGAAGTGATCAATGGGGAAATCTTCTTTCTGGAGTAAACCTAATTAGAAAAAAAGAAGGAGATGAAGTCTTTGCGATGACCGCCCCCCTCTTAATAAACCGTTCAACAGGGCGAAAATTCGGAAAATCGGAAGGAGGAGCGCTCTGGTTAGATTCTTCGAAAACTTCACCCTTCAAACTGTATCAATTTTTGCTAAATTCGGACGATCAAAGCGTTTTCGAATACCTTAAGATTCTTACTACCCTAACAAAAGAAGAAATCGAATCTGTTGAACAAGAACACCTTAGTAATCCCCATCTACGAATCGCTCAAAAAGCCTTGGCGCAAAATGTTGTTGAAATTGTTCACGGTGAGAATACCACAAAAAATGTCATATCTGCAACAGAAGTTCTATTTGGCGGAAAAGACTTTAGCTCATTAACTTCAGAAGAAATAGATGTTCTTAAGAATGAATTACCTTCATCTATTAAAGGCCAAACTATTACAGATATATTAGTAAATTCAGAAACAACAAAAAGTAAGGGTGAGGCAAAAAGACTTATCTCAGGAAACGCCATTTCATTTAATGGCGAAAAAATCCATGAAGATATCGAAATTAATCAGAGCGGAATAATTAAAAAAGGTAAAAACAACTTTATATTAGTTCTGTAATAAAATAACAAAAAAGACGGTAATTCCAACCGTCTTTTTTTGATTATATTTTTATTAAACTTTCTTTTCGAAACCTTTTTTCGCACCGTCAATTGTATTTAAGGCTCTTTTTTGAATTTTAGCAGCCTCCTTTTTAACATTTTCAGCAGTTTCATCGGCTTTTTGCTTGGTAGTTTCTGCAAATTCACCAACCTTTTCTTTAGTATCTTCAACAAATTCACCAGCATCTGAAGCAACTTTTGCAGTTTTTTCTGTTGCGATATCAGCCACTTTTTTAGCCTTTGTTTTTAGATCTTTTCGAGTTTCCTCACCACTTTTTGGAGCTGATAAAATTCCTGCAACAGCACCAACCATAGCACCAATAGCCAATCCTAATCCACCTTTTTTAAATTTAAACTTATTAAACAAATCTAGTACTGTTTTTCCGATAATTATTGGCGATGTCACTTGGGCGACATTTTGCGCAATACTATCTATACTTGATGTAATATTCTGCATCTTTTCTGTAACGTCACCAATTTGACGAGTTACTCGAATAACTAATATGAAAGTAATTATTCCTAGTGTAATAAAAATTGCAAGCGCTACAGATAAAAATACAACTAAGATCTCTGCGGCAGAGCTCATTATTCTCCTTTGTTGTTTTTTATTTTTTGTTATTATTTTTTATTTTGATTTTTTACAAATCTAGTGGTATTGTACCACAAAATAATTCTTATGTCAATAGTTTTTTCTAAAAAAATAATAACTACCCCTTAAAATAAAAGTGTAGTTATTATCTAAAATTATTATATTTTTTTACGAATTAGCTTTTGAGCTAATGCTGGGTTTGCCTTACCTTTTGATTTTTTCATAATTTGACCAACCAAAAAGCCAATTGCTTTATCGTTACCATTTCGAATATCTTCAATTGCTTTCTGTGAAGCTGAATCCGCCAAAACTTCATCAACAATTTTTGCAATAGCACCCTCATCCGAGACTTGAAGTAGATTCATTTTTTCAGCAATCTTTTCTGGCATAAACTCTAGATTTTCATCATCAAGCATTGCTAAGAAAATTTGATGACCCCCGTTAGAACTTACTTTCTTATCATGGACTAGATGAGCCAAAAGAGTTAACCGGCGAGGACCAACATAGCCTTTATAGATTTTATCCATGTCAAGTTCTTCACTCGGCGTTGAAGCAAACCAATTAAAGATTCGCTTCATATTTTCTTCATGCTCTTCAAGTGTATATTCTGGCAAAAATTCTCTGATTGTTTCCATTGCATTCTCTTGTCCGTTCAACCAAGGACCATCGCCCCAAGTTGCAAGCAAAAGCTCAGCAATCCGATAATCGCTCAAGGCATATTCAACGACAGAATTATCAAGCCCAAAAACACTAAATTTCTCCCGGAAATAGTCTGGCATAATTGGGAACCGTGCTTGCATTTTTGAAATTTCTTCATCACTCAAAACAATCGGAGGAATGTCTGGATCTGGCATATAGCGATAATCTTGAGCTTCTTCTTTGCTACGCTGAGAGAAGGTTTTCTGTTCATCATCAAGCCAGCCACGCGTTTCCTGCTTAATTTTTTCACCCTTTTCAAGTAATTTAACTTGGCGTTCGAATTCATATTGAGCTGCACGCTCCACACTTCGAAAACTATTTAAGTTTTTAATTTCAGTTCGCGTTCCAAGCTCTTCTTCACCAAATTTTCGCGCCGAAATATTTACATCAAAACGCATATTTCCTTGATATAAATCACCGTTTGTCACATCTGCAAAAACCATTCGCTTATGCAATTCTTCAGCATACGCTCGCGCCTCCTCAGCCGAATGAATGTCAGGCATAGAAACGATCTCGATCAAAGGTGTTCCAGCTCGATTTAAATCAACCAACGAATGGTCATTAAAGTGAGTTAGTTTTCCAGCATCTTCTTCAAGGTGCGCATGTTCAATCCTAACTTTTACCTCGCCGCCACTAGGAAGTGGTGCAATAATTTCTCCAGCACCAATGATTGGCTGATAGAGCTGCGAAGTCTGATAACCCTTTGGTAGGTCTGGATAAAAATAATGCTTTCGATCAAAACGACTCACGTTTGCAATTTTCGCGTTCAAAGCTTTTCCTGCTCGAACTGCCAAACGCACAGCTTCTTTATTTAAAACTGGTAGCATTCCGGGCAAACCAAAATCAATTGGTGAAGTTGCTTCATTCGGTGTTTTATCTCGAGCATCATTATCACTTCCACTAAAAAGTTTGGTTTTTGTTTTTAGCTGAACGTGACATTCAATACCGATCGTCATTTCATATTTTTTTAAAATATCTTCCATTAAATTGCTCCTAAATCTTTTAAAGCCTGCTTAAAGCTATTCATTGCGCGACGAGTTTGATCGAAATTGATTTGTGCGTCATTTTCATGCGCAATTACATTTCGCAGCTTATGCGCATGCCAAATTGAATTTGGGCTCGAAAGCCTGTCTTTTGCATTCTTTAGCCGCTCACCCATTGTTTGTCCAGATATCTTCAATTCTCTCATTGCTGTGTCAACAAGCTTATCAGCATTAATTAGCGCTAAATGCCAAGTTGCTGGCTCATCTTTTTTAATAGAGTTTTCAATCTTTAACCAATCACCCTGAAATTTAAGTTTATCAAGCTGAATTTTTTCAGTTTTAGTTATCTCGATAAAAAAGAATAAAAGTCCAGCACAGATTAAAATTGAAATTGAAAGAATTATTAAATCCATTATTTTTCCTCCAGACTATCCGCAAGTGCTAAAATCTTTGAGTCGGACTCCATTTTTCCAATAATTTGCACACCGACCGGTAGACCAGCTTCGGTTTTACCTGCGGGAACAGATATAGCTGGTAGACCTGCAAGCGATGCAGGAACATTCAAAATATCAGCAAGATACATCTTTATAGGGTCATGCGCATTTTCACCAATCTTAAATGCTGGCGTTGGAGCAACTGGGCCAACCAAAAAATCTACATCTTCAAATAATTTATTGAATTCATTTATTAAGATTGTTCGTGCTTTTTGTGCCTGTAAGTAATATGCATCATAAAAACCACTTGAAAGAACATACGAACCAATCATAATTCGGCGTTTATTTTCGACCTCAAAACCTTCATCACGAGATTTTCCAAATACCTCACTAAGATTTTTTGCATCCTCTGAGCGTAAGCCGTATCGAACCCCATCATATCGCGCTAGATTAGAAGAAACTTCAGCTGGAACCACGATATAATAAATAGCCAAAGAATATTTACTCATAGGTAATGAAACTTCAACGATTTCATGACCAGTTTTTCGCATTTTTTCAATATAGTTTTCAGTTATCTTTCGAACCTCAGGATCAACACCTTCACTCAAAAACTCTTTAACAACACCAATTCTTGCCTTTTTCGGTGTCTTTTCTTCTTTCCAAAAATCAGGTAGGGTCATTGCATCCCGAGAGTCAAGACCAGCCATAATACGCATTACAAGCTCGCTCTCTTTGGCTGTTTTAGCAAAAACACCGATCGTATCAGTAGAAGAAGCCATTGCAACAACACCGAATCGAGAAACCGTTCCGTAAGTTGGTTTTACACCATATACACCATTGAAACTAGCTGGCTGACGAATTGAACCACCCGTATCAGTTCCAAGAGTGAATGGGACGATATCTAATGCTGAAATTACCGCTGACCCTCCAGAAGAGCCACCAGCAACACGGGTTTCATCAACTGAGTTTTTAGTAACACCAAAAGCTGAGTTTTCAGTAGAACCACCATGAGCAAAAGCATCCAGATTAGCTTTCCCGATACAAATTGCACCTGCATTTTCTAATTTTTCAATAGCAGTTGCTTGAACTGGAGTCATAAAATGCTCAAGCATTTTGCTTGAAGCTGTTGAGGGCGACCCAAACACTAAGAAATTATCCTTTGCAACAAAAGGCACCCCGGCCAATTCACCAACCTTCTCACCTTTCGAAATTTTTTCATCAATCTCCTTAGCCCGCTCTAAAGCCCTATCCCTAATTAAACTCGTAAAAGCATTAAACTCTTTAGCATTTTCAGCCTTTTCTAATGCTTCTTCTACAAACTCAACAGCTGTCTTTTTGCCAGACAGAACTTGTTTTCTAATTTCAAAAATATTCGTCATAATTCTCCTACAGAACCTTTGGAACCCTTACTTGATTATCTTCAATATTATCGCCAGCTAATTTTAAAAGTTCAGCCCGCTTAACACCATAGTCATTAATTTCATCTTCTCGCCAAACGTTTTGATTTTTTGAAACCGAATAAGTTGGTTCAACGCCATCCGTATTAAGTTCACTAAGCTGTTCAATATATTCAACGATATTCCCTAAGTCGGTTTGAAGATTAGAAACTTCATCGTCACTTAACGAAATGCTTGAAAGTTCCGCTAAATGCTTAACTTCTTCTTTTGATATCTTTTCCATATACTTAAGTATATCACTTTTTATATTTTTTTTAAAGTGTAAGCATTGCCTTATTTGATTATTCAGCAACAAAAAACAACCGCCCGAATATTTTTCGAACGATTGTTTTTTGCATAGATTAACGCTTCGAGAATTGTTCTCGTTTTCGCGCCGATCGTAAACCGTACTTCTTGCGTTCTTTTTCGCGTGGGTCACGCTTTAAGAATTCTGCTTTCTTCAATACTGGTCGTAAATCTGCATGAGCAACAGTTAGAGCTTTTGAAATAGCGAGCTTGATAGCATCAACTTGGCCCGCCAAGCCACCACCACTAACTTTTACTGTAATATCAAAATCTGATTGTTTACCAACCAATGCAAGTGGATCTGTAATCTCAGCAAGCATTGATTTATTTCCATCAAAATATTCAAGCGCAGGTTTTTCATTAATAGTAAGACTACCTTTTCCTGAATATAGTCGAGCTCGAGCAGTCGCAGCTTTTCGTCGGCCAAGACCGTAGAAATATTTAGCTTCAGCCATAATTATTTAACCTCAACTTTCTTTGGTTTTTGAGCTGAATGGTTATGCTCTGAACCTACATAAACTTTCAAACGTTTCATTCGTTCAGCTTGAAGTTTATTCTTTGGAAGCATGCCTGAAACGGCTTTTTCTATAATCATTGCCGCATTCTTTTCGCGTAATTCTTTCAAAGAAGCTTCACTTAGACCACCAGGAAATCCACTGTGTCGATAATACATCTTATCTTCTTCTTTATTTCCTGTAACTTTAACTTTTTCAGCATTAACAACAATCACATAATCTCCACCATCTGTATGCGGTGTGTATGTAGGCTTGTTTTTACCTGTCAAAAAAGTTGCGATTTTTGCACTAAGTCGACCAAGTGTAGCCGATTCAGCAGCATCGATCAAGATCCATTCTCGTTTAACTTCAGCTGGTTTTTGTGAATAAGTCTTTGCGTTAATTGCCATTTACTTATCCTCACTTTCGTGTTTAATTTCATCAACAAATTCAATTGTAGCCATTTCTGCGGCATCACCTCGACGAATTCGAGTTCGTTCAACTCGCAAATGTCCACTATTTCGTTTTGAAAGTTGTGGCGCAATAATATCTACTAATTTATTTGCTGCGTCAATATTACCAAGTTTAGCCATAACTTGACGACGGTTATGTAAATCACCTTTTTTAGCTTTAGTGATAAGCTTTTCTGTGTAGCGCAAAGTCTCTTTGGCTTTTGGCAAAGTTGTTTCAATCTTGCCATGAATGACTAACGAAGTCGCTAAGCCTTTGAGGAGCGCTCGGCGTTGGTCGCGTTCACGACCAAATTTTCGCCCTTTATATCCATGTCGGTGCATATTATAAATTTAACTCCGCTATTTTATCTTTTACTTCATCCAAAGCTTTGCTTCCAAAGCCTTTAAGTTCACGCAAATCTTGTTCGGTAAGGTTTACTAAGTCGTGAACAGTGCGAATGTCATTATTAACAAGCGCATTTGTTGTTCGAGCTGTCAAGTTTAGATCTTCAATTGATGTGTGAAGCTCACTCGCCTCATCCTCAGCTTCCTCGCCAAGAGCTGGAGCAGCCTCAATCGTTGTAGATCCCGCAAGAGCCGTATACTGGTTTGCTAGGATCGCAGATGCTTGTTCGAAAGCTTCTCGAGGGGACAACGAACCATCAGTCTCAATAGTTATATTAAGCTTATCAAGATTCGAAATCTGCCCAACACGAGTATTGTCAACCTTGTACCGAACTCGCAAAACTGGAGTAAAGATAGCATCAACCGCAATCATATCACTATGAATTCGATCTTCGCTTGATTCCTCAATTGTTTTGTATCCGTGTCCAGATTCAACTACAAGATCCATTACAAACTTAGTTTTTGCATCATCAATAGTTGCAATAATTTGATCTGGGTTCACAACTTCCATATCTGCGCTATTTTGAATATCCGCAGCAGTGATCACCCCAGCACCAGTTTTTTCCAATCGAAGCTCAACAGGCGAATCGGTGTGAGCTTTGAATTTAATATTTTTAAGATTCAACATGATATCAACCACATCCTCTTTTACACCCTCAATGGATGTAAATTCATGGCTAACTCCGTCAATCTTAAAAGCAACTATCGCTGCACCATTTATGCTTGAAAGAAGCACGCGGCGCAAACTGTTTCCAAGCGTATTACCATATCCAGGTTCAAGCGGTTTTACAACAAAAGTTGCAACGTTATCGCTTAAATCCTGAATTTCGGCAAGCGCTGGATTGTGAATTAATTTTGACATATAAACTTTTAGCTCCTTACCTTTTATCGTGAGTAGTATTCAACGATTAGCTGTTCATTGATTCCAGCTTCTGCTTCTTCTCGTTTAGGAAGACCAGTAATCGAAACTGTCATCTTTTTACTATCAGCCTTCAACCAGCTAAGTGGTGCTGGTGCTGCATCAGCAATAACATTTTCAAGATTTGTGAAATAGCCAGATTTTTGGCTTTTTGGTCGAACAACAATCTCATCACCAGATTTCAAACGAATTGAAGGACTATCAACGCGTCGTCCGTTTAACAAGAAGTGTCCGTGACTCACCAATTGGCGAGCTTGTCGGCGTGAAGTTGCGAAACCTGCACGATAAATAGCATTATCTAAACGAAGTTCCAAAAGTTGTAGCAAGTTTTCACCAGCCAAACCTTCACGACGTGATGCTTCTTTCATCAATCGTGCGAATTGTTTTTCAAGAAGTCCGTAAAGTCGTCGAACTTTTTGTTTTTCACGCAATTGAATTGCATATAAGCTTGGTTTTCCTTGTCGAGAACCTGAGTGTTGACCAGGAATACCACTTTTACGTGCCATAATTTTGACAGCTTTTCTATGAAGGGCATAGCCTTCTCGGCGTGATTGTTTAACAATCGGAGACCTATCTCTCGCCATAAATTAAGCCCTCCTTGCTTTCTTTGGACGAACGCCACCATGTGGAACGCCAGTCACATCTTTAATACTTTCAACAGTAATGTTTACATTTGAAAGTGATCGGATCGCTGAATCACGACCTAGACCTACACCCTTAACGAAAACATCTACTGATTTTAGGCCATAAAGAGCCTGTGCATTTTCGGCTGCTTTTTCGGTTGCAACCTGCGCTGCATAAGCTGTACCTTTTTTACTTCCGCGGAAACCGCACGCACCAGCACTCGCTGCTGCCAAAGCATTACCTTTTTTATCTGTAAAAGTAATGATTGTGTTGTTAAAGGTAGCTTGAATATGCATT
>CAUUHU010000024.1:0-9555 GCA_963545035.1 uncultured Candidatus Saccharibacteria bacterium
GTGGACTTCACGTTGAACAATCGCAGAACGCTTTGATTTATGTGTAAATTCAATCGGGTCTTCAATCGTAATGATGTGTTGAGCTTTTTCGTTATTGATTTTATCAATCAATGCAGCTAGAGTAGTTGACTTACCAGAACCTGTTGGACCTGTAACCAAAACTAATCCTCGTGGGAAATCCGCAAAGGATTGAATAACTGGTGGCATACCTAGTTCAGCAATTGTTTTAATTTGATTTGGAATCAAACGTAATGACGCTGCTAAATTTCCGCGTTCATGAAAGGCATTCACACGAAAACGGCCAAGATCACCGAAAGCGAAAGAAAAGTCGAATTCTTTATCTTTAATCAAGATTTTTTGTTGATCATCGTCAAGAATAGCAAAGACTAACCGTTCAACTTCTTCAGCATTTAGCGGATTATACCCTGGAAATGCCGTCAAAACACCGTCCAAGCGCATCATTGGTGGCAAGCCAACTTGCAAATGAAGGTCGCTCGCATTTTTTCGAACGATTTCTTCAAGTAAAATTTCAATTCTTAAATTTTGATTCATGTTCCTCCCCTTTTTTATGCGCTATCAGACGCAACCCTGTTTACTTCTTCTATTGTAGTGATTCCTGTTAATGCTTTGAGATAACCGTCTTGGCGCATCGTAATCATTCCCTGCTGCATCGCAACTTTTTGAACCTCATGTGAAGTTGCATGCTTGATGATCAGTTGCTGAATTTCTTCTGTCACCTCCATAACCTCATACAAACCTGCACGACCTTGATATCCGCCTGGTGTTTGCGGCGTATCGCGGCCTTTCACAAGAGTATAGGATTTTTGATTTGCGAGCGGTAGATTTTTATAACCAAGATCGGCGGAAACTCTTTCAACTTCTTCTGGTGTTTTTGGTAATAAATGACCAACGGTTTCGATAATACTTTGCGTTTGAAGTGGTGAAGATTGATAGGTGTTTCGCTTTGGCGCAACTCGACGCACCAAACGCTGACCAATAATTGTATTCACCGTTGAAGCAATCAAGAAGGGTTCGATTCCCATGTCAATCAAACGTGGAAGAATTCCGGCAGCAGAGTTGGTGTGCAATGTTGAGAAAACCAAGTGTCCAGTAAGCGCGGCTTGCACAGCTAGGTTTGCAGTCTCACCATCACGAATTTCTCCAACCATCACAATGTCTGGGTCAAGACGCAAAATCGAACGAAGACCAGCAGCAAAAGTTAGCCCAACTTCAGGGTTCACTTGAATCTGATTAACTCCATCCATCTTATACTCAACCGGATCTTCGAGTGTAATAATATTTACCGAATCATCTTTAATCTTTTTAATCAAAGCATAAAGCGATGTTGACTTACCAGAACCCGTTGGACCAGAGGTCAATACCATTCCGTTTGGTGCCGAAATTCCTTTTAGGATTGTTCGAAGTGCTCGACCAGCATAACCCATATCTTCAAGATTAAATGAATTACCTGTTTTATCGAGCAAACGAATCACTACCTGTTCTCCCCAAACAACTGGAGAGATAGCGATACGAAGGTCGACTTCTTTTCCACCAACAGCCACAGCAAACTGACCGTCTTGCGGAATTCGGTGTTCATCGATCTTTAAGTTTGAAAGAATTTTGATTCGCGAAATCAAAGCTGGCTCAATTGCTTTCGGAAGATTCATTATCTCACGCAGAACACCATCGATTCGACAGCGAATTTTTAGAGATTTCTCGAGTGGCTCGATGTGAATATCGGACGCTTTTGCGCGAACCGCATATTCCAAAATTGTATTTAACGCCTTCGAAATTGGCGAATCTTGAACAATCGTCTGCACTTGACGCTTCGATTCTGCTTCGGCTTGTTTTTGCGCATCAACATTCTCAGCTAAAGCATCGACGCCCGAAAGGTCGGTTTTATATTGATCCAAAACATGCTTAATTGAGTTTTGGCTAGCCATAAATACTTTCAATGGACGCTGAATTAAACTCGAAAGATAATCGACAGCCTGAATATTTGTCGCATCAAGCATCGCCACAGCGATTCTTCCCTGTACTTCCGCGATCGGTACAGCCATATTTCTTTCCGCAATATCAACACTAATCAAATCGAGTGTTTCTTGCGGAATTGTTGTATTCTCAAGATTCACATATGGAATTCCCGATACGTGAGAAGTTGCATGAACAAGGATTTCGTTATCTAGAAGTTTGTGTTCAATCATATACGACATTAGAGACTGATTATTTAAACCAGCCTCTTTAATAGCCAACTCAATTTTAGATTCTTGAACAAGCCCCTCTTCTACAAGGAGTTTTGCAAGCCTATCTTGAATATCATTGGTTAGTAATGTCATTATATTCCTTCTAAAAAGTTATTATTTTTATTTATTGCCCAATATTAACTTGAACCGTTGGATTAATAGCGTCATCGTTAAAGATTTCGTTGCTTGGTTCAACATATTCCTTGGAAATTGGTTTGGTTGTTTTAACTTCGTAGCTTTGTTCGCTAAAACCTCCTTGTGCAATCGAGTTAATCACAAGATACGACACAAGAACGCTAATACCGGCAATCAAAACAATCATTGCAATATCAGTTTTCTTCATTATTCTGACCCTCCCGATGTTGTTGTTGAATTGGTCTGCGTGCCAGTTCCGCTTGTAGTCGTAGCTGGATTTGCAGCATCATCGGCTTTAACTTTAGTACTATCAAGCGTCATTACGTATTTAGGATAGTAATAAGCTTTAGCGCTGAGCGTTAAAGTAAATTTATTTATTGATCGTTCGAATTTAAAGCTTGTAACATTGAAAGCACGAATAGATTTCTCCATCTTCTGAAGAGTATTAACTATATTGTTATAAGCCGCAGTTTCTTTATTCTTAATATCATCCGGCGAACCTTCATTTGGGAAAGAGGCAGAAATTGATGCCGTAAATTGGATATCTTTCACACCATCAGGAATATTACTGCTCTCACTAGACACCGAAGTTGAAGTTGAAGTACTTAAGCTATTTGAATCAGAAGATTCAATATTAAATGCATCAAGTGTCACGCCATCGGAAAAGATTTTCTTCTGTAGAGCTGAACCAAGACCTGAAGCGTTTTCGCTATCAGGAAGCGCGTCGGCAATAACACGCAAACCGCCGTCATCAGCATTCGATTTTAAATTTTTCTTGTTTAGGTTCTCGTTAGTTTCCAAAGATCCTAGTCGTTCTTTTAGATCATTGATATTTTCGATATTCTGCGTAATTGTAGAAATACTCTTATCTTGCTCGGTTAAAACTTTGATATTAAAGCTATAAATCCTAAAAAGATAAATCATTCCGACTACTGATGCACCAGCAATCAATGCAGCACCAGCAACGGCTAAAAACATCGTTTGATTTGCTTTATTGATAGCATTTCGCTTCAAAAAAGCTACTTCTTTATTTTCACCCATTATTTATTCTCCTTCTCAGAGTCTTTCTTTGAGCTTTGTGTAAAGATTCCATCAGGAATTTGAACTGTCGAGTCTGTAACATTCTTCTTTCCAAGAGATTTAATCGCAAAATCTTTTGATGAGAATTTTAGAGCATCCTCATTAATCTTAAAGTTCACGGCAAAACGTAGGATATTCTGACCTTGATCATTTACACCAATTGAACTTTCAGTTCGAACAACAGAACCTTCTTCAGCAAGCTTACAGATGTCAGCATTATTTTCAATATCTGATGATTTACATTTTGAATTATCGCCATTATAGATTATCTGCGAATATTTAATTGTTTTAATGAAGGCTTCAAGAGCAGTAAATCCGTTGCTTGTTTCACCTTCAATTGAGACTACACGTGTTCCTGGATCATAATTTATTGACGAAAACTTAACTTCATTTTCACCAGTAGTCTGGATAGCTGGAACAACCGTACTAAGCAATCGTGAAACGTTTGGAGACGCCTCACGAATTTTTTGAATAGCATTAAGCTGATTTCGAAGTGTTGCAGCAGTTTCACCATCTTTAATTTTTTGCATATCGCTAAATTTGCTTGAAATTTCATCTTTCTTCAAGCCCATAAAAATCTGTTGACCTTGTGTAACCAAAAACAGTAAAATTACACCACCAAGCATCACAGCACCAATAATAATAGATGCGAAGGTAACAATGTTTCGAAGGCGCTGCGCCTTAAGAAGGTCGCGCTTAACATCTGGCAAGAGATTAATTTCAACCATATTATTTATTGTTCCTTTCTGCTAAACCAATTGCTACAGCAAATTCATTACCAACACTTGCAACTTGTTGTTGGTATTTTGCTGGGACATTTACATTTTGAAATGGGTTAGCTGAGTATGACTGAATTCCCGTCTTTGAAGAAACATATTCAGGCATTTGCGGAACGATTCCAGAATAGCCAGAAAGTGCAATTGATCCAACTTGAACATTTTGATATTTTGTTCCCAAGAACTTAATAGACTTAGCAATTTCTTGAACAAAATTCTCAAGCGTAATTTCAATAGCATGAAAAACCTGACCTTCAAGCTTATCTTGAGCAAGACCAAATTTCATGATAAACTGTCGTGCTTGATCTTCTTTAATATTCAAGTTTTGTGTTGCAGATTTAACTAAGCTCGAAATGCCTATCGGAATTGTTCGTACAAGCCTTGGTGCACCTTGATATACGATTGATAAGTCGGTTGAAATCTCACCCATATCAATAATTAATTGCGCTTGGCCATTTTGATCGCCCGAATAGAGTGCCCGTGTCATTGCTAGCGAATCAGGCTCACTTGCAATAACATTCAAACCTAACCCTTCAACGAACTCCATCTTCTCTTCACTGAAGTTTTTAGAAGTGCTTGCAAGTAAAATCTCTAAAGAATCGGGGTTGGAAAGAGATTCTCCAAGAAGCGCCCAGTCAACCTGAGCATCATCAATAGCCATTGGAATGTATTGATCGATTTGATAGCTAACGTTTTTTTGCAGTTCCTTAACGTCTTGTTTGGGAACTTCGAAAATTGTTGTGAATGTCTTTTGGGACGGAAGACTAATCGCTACATTTTTCGTTTTAATGTCACTCTGACCGATCATCGTTGAGATAATTTCTCCCAAACGACGACGACTTTCATCAGAATTACTCAAAACTAATTGATGGTCGACTGGAGTATATCCAAGACCAACTAAATTCCAAGAATTCTCTCCAGCTTTAGAAAGCTGGACGGCACGAATCGCGTTCGTTCCAATATCTAACGAGAAGAAATCGCCCACACCTTTAATATTAATCATGCTTACATTTTAACATAAACATAATCAAAAAATCAAGAGTTTTAATTATCTTCTCCAAAATAAATTCTGCTTATAAAATTATAAGTTAAGGTTAAAAATATGATATAATAATTATAAGAATTTTTTATTAAATAAGGAGAAATATGAGTTTAAGTATTGGAATTGTTGGATTGCCAAATGTTGGTAAATCAACACTTTTTAACGCACTAACAAATAATGATATTTTAGCTGCGAACTACCCTTTTGCAACAATTGAACCAAATACGGGAATTGTGCCAGTTCCAGATGAGCGTCTAAATAAACTAGCCGAAATTTATGGCTCGCAAAAAATTATTCCAGCAACAGTAACTTTTGTCGATATTGCTGGATTGGTAGCGGGAGCCTCAAAGGGTGAAGGCTTGGGAAATAAATTTCTCGCAAACATTCGCCAATGTGACGCAATCGTGCATATTGTTCGAGCTTTCGTAAACAATGATATTGTTCATGTTTCAAATGAAGTTAATCCAAAAAACGATATTGAAGTTATTAATACTGAACTAATCCTTGCAGATATTCAGACTATCGAAAACCGTCTGCCAAAACTTCAAAAAGAAGCGAAAGCTAAGCCTGCCCTCAGAAAACAAGCCGATTACTTGAACAAATTACTTGAACAACTCCAATCCGGGAAAGTATTATCAAGTATAAAAGATTTAGATTTAGAAGCTATCGCTGATTTACATTTATTAACAGCTAAGCCTGTGATTTACGCTTTCAATGTTGACGAAAATACATTAACCGATGATGAAAAGAAAGACGAACTTGCAAAAATGGTTCTACCAGCAAAAGCTATCTTTGTTTGCGCAAAGCTCGAAGAAGAGTTGAAAGGCCTAGATGAAAGTGATGCAAAAGATTTACTCGAAAGCTATGGAGTAAAAGAAACTGGACTCAACCAAATGATCCACGCAGCTTATGATACCCTAGGATTACAGAGCTACATGACGGCTGGGCCAAAAGAAGTACACGCTTGGACAATCAAAAAAGGCTGGACCGCCCCACAGGCAGCCGGCGTAATTCACACAGATTTCGAAAGAGGCTTTATTGCTGCTCAAGTTGTAGATTATAATGATTTAGTGGAGTGCGGCAGCGAGCTGGAAGCCAAAAACCATGGCAAAATTAGAACCGAAGGCAAAGACTACATAATGTCCCCGAATGATGTTGTTGAATTTAGATTCAATGTATAAAACTAAAGACCGATAAATTCGGTCTTTTTATTTACTCACCTTCTTTAAAATATAAAATCTTTCTTGATTGCCTTTCGCCCCCTTAACCTCACTGTCTCTTTTATTTTCTATGTATAAATTATTTGAACGGCACCAGTTTTCAAAATCTTGAAGAATTTTTCTACGGTAAGAGTTATTTTTTACAACGCCGTTAATAGTTCCATTTCTTCCCGCTTCAAATTGTGGTTTAACCATGGCTACTATTTTTGTATTCTTATTAGAAAGATTTACAACACTTGGAAGAATTTCCTTTATAGATATAAAACTAACATCAATAACTACTATATCGATTTTCTGATCTGTTTTAAAGTTTCGAATATCAGTTTTCTCATGTAGTTCAACTTTTTTGTTCAACCTTAACTTTGGGTGTAATTGATCTGTACCAACATCGACAGCAATAACTTTTTTAGCACCATTCTTCAAAGAGTAGTCTGTAAACCCTCCTGTGCTCGAGCCAACATCTAAAACCGTTTTACCCCGAAAATCAATTCGCATTTTTTTAGCTACACTTTCTAGTTTTAATCCTGCTCGCGATACATATTGAACTTGCTGAAGGATTTTTAATTCAGAGTCGACATCAACAAAAAAACCTGGTTTAGTCCTCTTAATGCCATCAACTGTGATCTTACCAAGCTTTATATAGCTTTCAGCCTGAGAGCGACTCTCAACCATTTTTCTGTCTACTAATAGATTATCTAATCTAATTTTCATATCTTATATTATACTATATTTCTAATGTAATTTCCAGCAATCCCGTGTTGTTCAATATTTTTATACAAAATAAAATAGGCCAATATTTAAGCCTATTTTGTATTGCCTTAATTATTTTTGTCGTTCTCGATATTCACTAGTTGAAGTATCAACTGAAATAACGTCATTTTCTTTAATAAATGCAGGAACTTTAACAGTTATCCCAGTTTCGAGTTCAGCATCTTTTAGGACGCTTGAAGTTGTATCTCCCTTCACTACATTCTCGGTATAGACAACTTTAAGCCAAACATTTTTAGGTAATTCAACATTAATAACTTTTCCATCAAAGAATTGAAGATTTAATTCTTCTGCTTCTTTTAGATAGCCTGCGGCATCGTCAATAATATCTTTTGAAAGTTGAAATTGTTCAAAAGTTTCTGGATCCATAAAATGGAAATCTTCACCATCATTATAAAGATATTGAACTTTCTTGTTTGTAACTTCTGCAGGCTCAACTTTATCTTGACCTTTAAAAGTTTTAGGCAACAAAGCACCTGTGATAAGGTTTTTAATTTTTAAGCTTACGATACTTCCACCGCGACCTACAACTTTTTGGTTATATTCAACTACGCGATATGGTTGGCCATCAAGCTGAAAAACTACACCTTTTTTCAAATCAGTTGGTTGATACATTTTCCTCCTTAAAATATTTTTTAAAATAAATCTTCCCCACCCAGTTTTGAGCGAGGAAGATTCGAAAATTTAATTAAGCATTTGTTACGAATGCCAACAATGCCAAATGACGTGCGCGTTTGATAGCAACTGTCAATTGTCGTTGTTGTTTAGCGCTCAAACCAGTTTTTGTAGCTGGCTCAATTTGACCATAGATGTTTACAAATTTTTGTAAAGTTTTAACATCTCGGTAATCAAAATACGCTGGGATCTCTCGTTTAAATCGTTTAGCCATTTCAACTCCTTTTTAAATTTAGAATGGGATATCAGATAGATCAATTGGCTCATCTGAAAAGTCGTCGCTAACAGTTGGTTCTTCAGCTTTAGCAGCAGGGGCAGAGCTTCCACCACGGCTACCATCACTAACAAAACTAAATTCTTCAACTACAACATCAATCGCGCTTCGATTCTTTCCAGTGTCTTTATCTTGCCAAGTTCGTTGCTGCAAGCGACCGCTCACTAGCAATTGGCGACCTTTCGAAACATATTTCGAAATCGTTTCACCAGTTTTTCCCCAAGCAGTACAGTTAATAAAACTAGTTTCTTCTTGGCGTTCACCATTAGCATTATTCCAAGTCCGGTTAATTGCAAGAGTGAAACTTGCTAGATTTTGGCCACTTGGAGTTGTTCGAAGTTCTGGGTCTGCAGTTAGATTTCCCATTAGTATTACCTTATTAAAAGCCATAATTCTATCCTATTCTTAAAAATTATTTTTCTTCTGATTCTACAACTGGTCGCTCTTCTGCTTTAACAAGCAAATATCGCAAAACTTCGTCAGTAATATTCAAAGTGTTGCTAATTTTTAGTGGCGCAGTTGCTGGAAGTTTTAGATCCATAGCAACATAAGTTGCAAAATCTTGACCTTTAATTGTGTAAGCAAGTTTTTTCTTACCCCAGTTGTCTTCTTTTGCAATTTCACCGCCATTAGCAGCAACCAAACCTCGAATTTTATCTAGAACTTTGTCGAGATCGTTTTCGAAATCTGGATGAACAAGAACTGTAAGTTCGTAATCCTTCATTTTTACTCCTTTGGTTAAAGCCTATTCTTTCAAATAAGCTGAGCTAATATTCTTTTAAATTATATCATTTTAAAAGAGAAAAATCAATAAAACTCCAGTATTTCTTTAATTTTAAGAATCTCCTTAATCATCATGTACTTTTTCATGAAATCATAATCTGGAGTGCCATTATTTTTTGAAGGGAGGATTATTTTTTGTCGCGCCATTCTTTTGCCATTAAATTTATATCCGTACTGATATTTAGATTTTTGCTGAACTATCATCTGCTTAAGAAAAAGCAATGCATATTCATTATTTTGGCTTTTATCAGTAAAAGCAACTCTTTTCACATCATCTGAAAAAATACTTTCATATGAATGATAAAAAGTTTCCACAACGCTACCATTATAATTTACACTAAGGATATTTTTATCAAAACTATTGTTAATATTTTCAATAAATTCAGTTACTCCGTTATTATTATCAACGGCGCCAACAAATGGGATTTTGCCCTCTTTCTGTTCGGCTTTTACCAAACGAACACCGGATTTAATATTGCAAATATCCTCAATAAAATATTCCTTCCAAACAACATTTTCGAAAGAATATTGCTTTTTAAGCTTCTTTACTATCATATAT
>CAUUHU010000025.1:0-9376 GCA_963545035.1 uncultured Candidatus Saccharibacteria bacterium
GCACATTTTATACTTTTTTGCTAATTCTTTTAAAAAGTATTGACTTTTTTGATAAATAATGTTATTATATAAAAATCCTATAGTCGAGAGACTTAAAATCTGGGAGTGTAATATGAATAATATTGCAAGTAACTTTAAAATCGGTGATGTCGTACATATCTTGAATTCTAAGAATCATGTTGGAAACTGCTGTGTCGCTGTCGCTACAATAAGCGAGGTGCACGACACTTACGTTAAAGTAGATAAAATTAAACTTCTAACTGGTGGTGCAGTCATGAAAGCAACCAAACACAGTTAGCGAAATCCCTTTTTCGAGAATTTCAAAAGTCTCAAAAAGAGAACCTCTACTGCAAATCTATTGTGGTAGTATTCTAGGATATGCAGACCTCGCCGAATAAAAAACCCGCTAAATGCGGGTTTTAAACTGTCAAAATTTATTTTCCAAAAATTAGCCTTAGGTAATCTTTCATCATTCGAGAACCAGAAATCACAGGAATATATCCCTTCAATTGCTTTCGAATCTGTTTTTCAAGCAAGTAATCGTCTTTGAAAATTTGCCCAGCACGATTCATCTGAAGATATAGGTTTTTCACCTCTTCGTCATAATTCACACCGCTAACTTCTAAGCATGGCGTTGGCGAAATATCTGCAACCCCTCCATCTGCGGTCGAAATTAACATCTTCAAATTTGCCAAATCCTTCATAAATGACGTACCGCAAGCCTCAAGACCAACAATCGGTACATTTATTGCAACATCTGAACCTACCGCTAAAGCTAAGCCCAATTCTTCGTCATAATCTTGAATAAAATGCACTCTTTCCTTCAAGAAATCATCAGATTCAATTTTCGAAAGCACCGAATTTAAAGTTGCCCGCATTTTTACATCGCCCTGGTGAACTTTGCCGGCTAAAATATAGTGCGCATTATTATCTCTCAAGATTCGTCGAAGCTCTTCCATATTTTCGAAAGGCATCCATGGGCGCTTATAAGATACAAAACGCCGTTTGAAATCAAAGAGCATCGCATCTTCAGGAATTTGCACTACATGACCATATTGATCTTTTCGATGCAACAGAATTTCATTCAACTTCTTGCGTCCAAGTTTTCGAAAGTTCCGGATATCCATTGAAGAAATCTTAGATAGGTTTTCTTTGTAATTTTCTGTTGGTAAATCAAATTTATCAAAAATCTCCTTTTTTCGAAAATCTTCTAGGATTTCAGACAAAACCCAAGTTGGCAAATCAATACCGTTAGTAACAGCCTTAAACTTAACCTTATCGCCATTTATATCTCGATAGTCTGCAACATTAGCATGCAATCTCGAAACGCCATTTTTTGCTTCAGCTAATTCAATCGTAAGTGTTGAAAGCTTCAATTTTCCGTCTCTAAATAATCCTGAGATCCATGTTTTCAACGCAGAAGATTCTATATTTGGCATCACGATTCTTTCAAACTGATCGTAGAAAAATTCACTCTCAGCAGCCTGAACTAAAGTGTGATTCGTATAAAGTGTATGTTTTCGAACATAAACGATCGCTTCGTAGAGATTCATTCCGTTCCGAACAAGCTCATCAAGTCGAGCGACTGCGGCAAAGATAGTAGCGGTTTCGTTCAGTTGTATAACCGATGGCTTTAAGCCAACCATTTTCAATGCTTTATATCCGCCAAAACCAAGCGAAACTTCTTGGTATAGCCGATGATCACCCGACCCATCGCCAGCATAAAGCTCGCCAAAATTACTTTCACTCATAGTCAAAAAACGCGTTGTTCCAAGAATTTTTTGAAAAATATTCAATCGCGCTGGTGGCATATTTTTAGTATAAATCTCAACATCATCAAGATATTCAAAACCAAAATCTTCTGGGTTAACCGAAATAAACTCCTCTCTTTGATCGAGATTATAAATCGACTGATGTAATTCTTGTCGATAAAATGGTGTTATGCAAACAAATGGAATCTCAAGCTTTTCGGCAACACGTCGCGTATCTGCCGCTAAAACACCCAGACCACCGCCGCCTTTAATACCATTACTCTTATCATAAACCTCCATCGTAAAATAGACATAAGGTCGTTCGGGAGATAATTTTTTGGTTAAATTTTCACGATTAATTGCTGTATAAAATTCAGCAACATCCTCAATATTTTGCTTTTGATAGCTTTTATTTATTTTTTCGAAATAACTTCCCACCATTTTTCCTTTTTTACATTATCCTTATGTTTATATTTTATCAAATTTTAAGATTTTTGGCAAACAATTGACAAAAACACTAAAAGCGAAACTACTAAGTGCTGGCTTTTTCTTTTTCGAAAAAATAAAATCACCTTTCGAGATGAAAAGTGATTTTTTAGTTTTAAGCCTCTTCTGAAACTTCTTCTTTTGGTTGGTTACGGCGAAGTTTTTCAATATTTTTAATCGCACGAGTTTTTTGTGCAGGTTTTTTAACCCATTTTGGCATTTCAATTCCCGCTTCTTCCAAAAGTTTTACAACTCGTGGAGTTGGTTGTGCGCCGTTATAAAGATATTTTTCAGCCAATTCTTTTTCAATTTTGGCTTCTTTCGTATGTGGGTTATATGAACCAACATAGCTAACTACGCGCCCACTCGACGGATGTCGATGCGCTTCCTGAACCGCTACGCGATAAACAGGATAACCTTTGCGACCTAATCGCTGTAATCTGATTGCTAGCATTTAGATTATTTCCCTTTTATTAACTTTTATAGCTCTTATATTTTATCAAAAAATACTAAAAAATGCAATAGTTTTTTATATTATTGACTAATATCTAAAAATATTGTATAATTTAGGGATTATAGTACTTTTCGGAGGTGAAAAAATGATTTCGAAAGAAAAATGGGGCGAGTTAAAGTCCGATTGGCAACGTTATGGCAAGGAATATCTAGCCGTAGGAGTGTTCTGTTTATTCTTTCTCTTAGGAGTTTGGTTTTTAGTATTTAAGCCAGCAATGGATGATGATCATGAGAATGACTTACTCAATCTTAAGACTGAACTTCTTCGGAAAATTAAAAATAATTCTGTTGAGCTAAGCTTCTTAAACGAAACCGAAGCTAAAAAAGCAAAATCAAACCTTGAAGAAATTTCGAAAAATGACAATATTCATTTTAAAAATATTAAGCTCTATAAAAACGGCGAAAAATTCGAAATCAAAGTCCAATTCAAAAGCGCAAACTGAATTGCGCTTTTTTCTTTTAAGCCCCAATCCTATCTTTCTTATTTCCACGCTTTGCGTTTCGTTCAAGGTAGTCAATAATCTTACCAGCAACATTTCGATAAGTAACTTTTTCGATACCAAATCCAGGACTAGCATTAACCTCTAGAACTAATGGCCCGCGCGCTGAACGCATTAAGTCAACGCCCGCAATCGTTAACCCCATTGCTTTGGCTGCCCGAACCGCCATTCGCTTCTCTTCGGGTGTAAGTTTAATTGGTTCACCTAAACCACCTTTATGTAAGTTTGAGCGAAAATCGTCATCTAAACTTTGTCTCTTCATACTTGCCACCACTTGTGATCCAACTACAAAAGCTCGAATATCCGTACCCGCCGATTCTTTAATGAACTCTTGAATTAGAACGTTTGTACCGTCTGAATTCGTTAAATAGAACGCTTGTAGAACAGATTTTGCAGCTTTTTTAGTTTCCGCAAGAACAACACCGTTTCCATGAGTTCCACGCGCAAGTTTGATAATTGCTGGCGTTCCGCCAATTTCCTCTAAGAGATCATCTATATCATTTGAGTTTCGTGAAAATACGGTTTTAGGAATCGCCACACTATACTTAGCCATAATCTGAGTCGAACGCAATTTATCGCGTGCTCGCGTGATTGCAATTGATCGATTCATAAAAAATGCTCGCGGGTATGCCGTCTCCAGTTGTCGTACAACAGAGGTGCCATACTCAGTCATATTAGCAGCAATTCGCGGGATGAACACATCAAACCTGTCAATCTCTTCACCCTTATACATAACCTTTGGATTCTTCTCGTCAATCGAAACATAACATTTTTTATAGGCAATAATCTCAACCTCATGGCCCCGATTTTCAGCCTCTTCTTTAAGACGTTTCGTTGAATAATTGCCCGACCCGTTTGATAAAATTGCAATTTTCATTATTGTTCCTCCCCCATTCTCTCCCACTCTTCATCAAGCGCAGTATTCTTAGAGACATCAACTAAAATATTGTTTTTTATTAAAAAGGCACGACCGATCAACATCTCAAATTTCATTTCAGAACGATCGTCTAATCCAAATAAAGCTTCAAATTCTTCATTTTCAATTAAAATTTTAAACTTCACTAGATATCGTTTCTTTGACGTACCGTGTGTATTTTTAACGGTTCTTGTTCGAAAATCTCGTGTTTCAAAATACATTCGCTTATCGCCACCCATATTAAAACTCAACACGCCATTTTTTTCACAGATGTTGTCTGCATGAATAACACCAGAAAATGCACCTGTATCAATTTTTGCAAGCATCTCAAGATTATCCAAGAGTCGCCGGCCAGCAACTTCCAGAAGCTTTATATTTTCAAACGCACTAAAGACCGTTTCCTTTTGGGAGTAGCTTAATTCTCTTTTTAGAAAATCAGCATACTTTTCAGTTTTTACATCAACAAAAGACCCTGACGATACTTGTGGAGCATTATTAACTTCTAACAAATACACATCACCATTTCTAGAATCAATCATAACATCAATTCCAGCAACCTGAAGTTTTATAGTTTTAGCTGCTTTTTTCGAAATTTCTAAAATATCTTGCGACACACTCTCTAATGATAAAACTTCAGCCAAACCGCCTTGAGATGTATTATTCAAATGTGAGTTAGTATTAGCTTTTCGATTAATAGCCATCACCGGCTTATCTCCAAATACTAATATCCGTAGATCTCCCTCGTTAGGAATAAACTCTTGAAGAACAAACTTAACACCTGGATTATCGTCATGAATTTTCTGAATTTCTTCCGGTGATTTTACCAAAAAATTTAAACGCCCTTTCGAACCTTCATTATCTTTTAGGATTGCTTGAGACCCAAACTCGGCAAAACGCCTTTTCATCTCATCAAGCTCTCCGTAAAAGGTGTGTGGCCATGCTTTAACCCCCCCAATCCAAAGAGCAAATTGCGTACTCATCTTATTGTCGGGAAGAAGCCTGTTCAAATATTTATCCGTATATCTTATATCAAAAAAATCACAGTAGGCAGCGATAGCATGAGCTTCAGCCATCATACCACTAATATGCCTCATAACAACTAGGTCAAAATCTCTTAAATCAAATTTTTTCTTGGCGTCATAAATCACAATCTTATCTTGATTTAGCTCAAAAAATAAATCCGAAATACCAGAAACCTCTACTAAAAAATTCGAACCTAGATGTTTCCTAACTCCATTCGCAAAATTTTCCGCTTTTTCCCTTGCTATACTAGTTTTTGATGGTGTAAGCAATAAGATCTTCTTCATGATTTACTCCTGTTTTTTATACTTCCGAATTGCTTCTCGAGCAGCCTCTTGTTGTGCGATTTGCTTACTTGGCCCTTCGCCTTCACCCATTTTTTTATCGCCAACAAAAACACCTAGAGTAAAAATCTTCTCATGATCTGGACCATCTTCCTTTATCACTCTATAAACAGGGGTGAAACCATCCTTAGCTTGCGAGAGTTCTTGTAGGTAGCTCTTTGGGTCGCGCCAAGACTCTTCTTCTAGAATTTGAGGTAGCGTGCTTAAGATATTATCTGTGATATATTTCTTAGCAGCCTCATAACCCTTATCAAGATAGATTGCGCCGGTTGTCGCTTCAAAAGCATTTGCTAGAATTTGTTGACGAGCGCGCGCTGAACCATGCTTCTCTCCTCGACTCATTCTAATTAGTTTTTCATAACCAAGTCTTTCGCCGGCAGCACCAATACTTTCAGTTCGTACTAACGCTGAACGCCAGGCAGTTAAAATACCCTCTGGCTTATCATAGTTTGAAAATAAAAAATCGGTAGTAACAAGCTCTAAAACTGCATCACCCAAAAACTCAAGTCGCTCATTATGCTCTGTAGCTGATTTTTTATGCTCATTTAAATAGCTGCGGTGAGTTAAAGCCGTAACTAGCAAATCAATATTATCGAAATCGTAGCCGAGCTTCTCCTTTGCCCAGTCGCGATAAGGTGTCAATAAAATACCACTCATTACAATTTCTCCTGTCTAATTTTTTTCATAGCAAGCAATATAAGCTTACCGATATCTTCATATTCAATCTCTTCTAAGGCATCAGAAAAACTGAACCACTTAATACCATTCATCCAGTCTTCTTTCTGGATAGCATCCGTATCACCAAGAGCTTTCACTAGAAAAACTTGCGTCGTCATTAAAACTAGCTTGTCAATTCTTCTATATCGAAAATTAATTTTACCTAGCCAGCCAATAATTTTTACATCATGCAAACCGGCCTCTTCTCCGATCTCGCGCTTAGCAGTTTCTTGCGCAGTTTCACCCTTTTCAATATGGCCTTTCGGAATCGTCCAGCGATCTTTCGAATCTTGAATTAATAGAATTTCAATCTCTTTTTTTTCGTTACGTCGAAAAATCACCCCACCAGCTGTCGGTTCCCTAACAATTTCTTGAATCGAAGTTCGGCGAGCTTTATGAAAATACTTTCGAAAATTCTCAACCTTCTTGTTCGCCATTTTGTTCCTCCACAAAAAGTTTATAAGCAGTTCCTAAAACACCGTTTATAAACTTACTTGAATTATCGGAACCAAACGCTTTAGCAAGCTCAACAGCTTCATTAATTGCAACTTTTGGCGGAACTGTATCTCGAGAATACAACAATTCATAAAGACCAATCCTTAAAACATTACGATCAATTCTTGCAATTTGTGAAATTGGCCACTCTGGTGCCATTGGCTGAAGTTTTGTATCAAGTTCAACTTGCTTTTCAATAATCCCGTTTAATAAATCCTGAACGAATTGCTTATCACCAATCACTTCATCATATTGTTTCATATTTCGAAAAATAATTTCAGACAAATCCACAGTTTTATCCTGAGCTTGTGAACGAAATTCATATTCGTAAAGTGTTTGAAGAACAACAATCCTTCCTAAATGTCTATTTGATGCCATTTCTACGTAAGGTTCTTTCCTATTATTAAAATATTATTAAATTTTGTCAAATAAATTTAAAACGCCAGCAAATTAAGCAGCTAGCGTTTTATTTTCTTCGAGTTGCTTGTTTAAAGCTTTACCAGCTTGTTTTTTAGTTGTGTAAACTTTTACTGGTGATTTCTTATTAACTCGACGAGCTAAATCTAGTCGTAAGTGGCTGCGTCGCAAACCGGTCTTTCGAGGACTGCTCTGTTTCTTTGGCTGTGCCATTTAAAGTTTCTCCTTAGGTTTAATATTTATCTTCAGATTCAATTATACCCTATTTATCAAGATAAAGCAAGCCAATTATTTATTAAATATTGACTTTTAATAGTATTTATGCTATAATAGCATCATTATGGAAAAATACAAAAATAAAAATAATCAAGATCAAAACAAAGAATATATTAAAATTAGCCGAAAAGGCCTTAGAAGGCTCGGAACAACGGCTCTAACCTTCGGCGCAGTTAGTGGTGCTTTAGGTGGCTGGTTTGGACATGATATGTATAAGAACCATCAAGAATCCGAAAGCCAAAAAATTTTCGAAATGTCATCAACAAAGAAACTAGACAATTCTCCAATGGATTTCACAAATCTCGAAGAAATATCCGACAACGGTGGGAAAATCCATCTCCAGGAAGGAGCACCTATTAGAAGTTCGACTAATGAATATTTCGGAACCCCAGACTCTTACAGTTTCGATAAGTACAACCACTCTTCGATAGGTGAAATGACCAAGGATGCCGATTTTAATCTTCAAGGAAAAGTTTACTATCAAGACGGTGATAACCCTAAAATAATCACTAGAATTGAAAATTTCGAACAAACAAGTGACGGCAAAAAAACAAAAATAGATGTTAATGTGGACAAAGATGGTTGGGTTGCGATTGACGCAAACGACACCAACTTAAATCTAGAGTAAGCTAAAAACGGAAGCTAACAACTTCCGTTTTTTAATCTATTTAACTACAAAATTAATAAGTTTACCCGGAACAAAAACCTCTTTAACGATTTCTTTACCTGCTAAGAATTTTGCAACATTTTCTTCTTGTTTAGCTTTTTCAAGAATTTGCTGTTTTTCAAGTTCTGTAGAAACTTTAATTTTTCCGCGCAACTTTCCATTTACTTGTACAACTATTTGAATTTCACTAGTTTTTAGAAGCTCTTCATCCCATTTTGGCCAACCAGATTCTTCGATAAAATTGTCATTTCCAAGCTGCTGCCAAAGCTCGCTCGAAATATGCGGAGCAAACGGCATCAACATTTTTAGCAAATCTTCCAAGACTTGGCGCCAGTCTTTCGAAAATCCATCAAGCTTGAATTTATAGAGATCGTTTACGAATTCCATCAATGCGGCAACGGCAGTATTTAAACTTTCCCGATGAAAATCTTCTGTAACTTTCTTAATTGTTTTATGCTGAGATTTTTGAACCTCTTCGAAATTCGAAAGATTTTCAACGGATTTTTCACTATCAATAAATTCTTGAACCAAAACCCAAACTCGATTCAAAAATCTATAAACGCCCGCAATACCACGAGAATCCCAAGAAGCATCTATTTCATAAGGAGCAATAAACATTTCGTAAGTTCGGAGTGAATCTGCGCCATAACCCTGATCAATAACTTCTAGCGGGTCGATCGTATTACCTTTTGATTTACTCATTTTTGAACCATCTTCCGCGTTGATATATCCATGATAAAGAAGCTTTTTAACAGGCTCTGAAAAATTAGTTAGTCCTAAATCTTTAAAGACATGTGTCCAGAAGCGAACATAAAGCAAGTGCGCAACAGCATGATCCCCACCAACGTAGTAATCAACTGGAGCCCAGTAGTTTACGAGTTTTGGATCCCAAGCGTGCTCAGAATTCCTAGGATCGGCATATCTTAACAAATACCAACTTGAACAAGCGTATCCATCCATAGTGTCTGTCTCTCGAACCATTTTTTCGCCGTTCACTTCAACATTCACGAATTCTTCACTTTTTGCTAATGCTGATTTTCCAGAGTCATCTGGTTTAAAATCAGTTAAAGTTGGAAGCATTACAGGCAATTGTTCTTCAGGAATTAGATGCTCGTTGCCTTCTTTGTCATAAGCGATAGGAATTGGACAGCCCCAATATCGCTGTCGAGAGATTAACCAGTCACGCATTTTATATGTAGTTTTCGAACGACCGATGCCCTTTTCCTCGAGCCAATTTAAAATCTGTTCACGAACATCGGCAGAGTTTTGTCCGT
>CAUUHU010000026.1:0-7660 GCA_963545035.1 uncultured Candidatus Saccharibacteria bacterium
TCTTTTCGAAGGGATTTTTGGTGAAAATTGGCAAGATGAAATAATGGATAAGCAACGAATTTGCCTTAAAGATGATTCATTCGCTTCAATTTATCTAAAAAATGAAAAGCCGAAAAAAATCAAAGAGACTTTTGAAAGCTTTATGCTTGGTTTTATTTTTCTCAATACCGTCAACCCAGAACGAAACAATCTAATCGCAACTTCTTCGACCGTAGCTAGTTTAATTACGCAATCTTGCTTAGCTCTGGTAGAATGCTCAAAAATACCACTAAGAATCTTTTTTGATGAGTATGACCAAAGTGAGTTTGACGACCTTCCAAAAGAAGATGATGATGGAACAGAAATCATTCCACTAATGATAAAAGGGGTATGGCTCAAAATCGGCTCAGATGCTTTAGAGATGTTCATCAAAAATGGTTGGATCTACTCAACAGAGTTTGATTCAACCTCAATAGGTATGTCATCTGAAGAAGGCCTGAATGACTATCTTTTTAATCTAACTAACATTTTCCTCGTGCATTTTGATGATTTCGAAATTGAAGAATTTTAATTCGTAACTCACAAAAACCAAAACCCGCAGAGATTTGCGGGTTTTTTTATTTTTCGAAAATTAGTTTTACCACTTTGAATCACTCATCGAAAGCGAAGGCTTAACTTCAAGCTCGAGCGGATCTTTTGGTTTGCTCAAAACTGCTTGAAAGGCACCCAATGTTGCCACCATCGCAGCGTTGTCGGTGCAAAGTTCTGGTGGGGTGAAAATTACTGGATCCGGCAATTTATCTGAAACTCGCTTGACTAATTCTTCCCTTAACGCTGAATTTGCTGCCACGCCGCCAGCAATCACAACCGTTGTTGGCGTAAAATCTTCAACGGCTTTTTCGAGTTTATCAACCAAAGTTTCAACCGCTGTTTTTTGAAAACTCGCCGCAAAATCATTTTGTTGCTGTTCGCTAAGTTTTGCCGCCAATTCAAAAGAAGGAAAATTAAAATCAACACCAACTTCTTTTTGAACTGCTCGCAAAACGGCCGTTTTTAAACCCGAAAAACTAAAGTCGTACTTCCCTTTTAAGCGCGCTTTTGGCAACTTATATTTTGAAGAATCTCCATTTTGTGCTGCTTTCGAAATTGCTGGGCCTCCCGGATAAGGCAGACCGATAATTTTTGCAACTTTATCAAAAGCCTCACCAACCGCGTCATCTTGAGTTTCACCCAAAATTTGATAATCTCCGTGAGCTTTAAACAAAACAATTTGCGAATGACCGCCCGATACAACTAGTGCTAAAAATGGAAACTTTGGCGGTTTTTCGTTCAAAAAATTAGCGTAAACATGAGCTTCAACATGGTGAATTGGATAAAAAGGTTTGTTGAAAATTCGTGCATAAGTTCGCGCGGTTAATGTGCCGACCAAAAGTGAACCAATTAAACCTGGCGCATAAGAAACGGCAATTCCATCAAGATCTTTAAAAGAAACACCAGCACACTCGAGCGCTTTTCGAACTACAGGATTCGCATATTCGATATGCGAACGAGCTGCAACCTCAGGAATCACGCCACCAAATTGCGCGTGAATATCAATCTGTGAATGAACCACACTTGAGAGCAAATTTAATTTTGGCGAACTTTCGCGCGTGATTTGATTTGCATCAAATTCAACCACGGCTGCCGCAGTCTCGTCACAAGTGCTTTCAATTCCTAATATTCTCATGATTCTATTTTACTACCTTTTAATATTTTGGTCAATTTTTTAGATTTTTAACTTTTAAAAAAGAAAAAACGCCCAGATTTTGAGCGATTTTCTTTATTTTGCACTTCCCTATTTTTTGAATTTTCGCACGATTTTTTTCGCAGTTGGCAAGAATGAATTCCAGATAAAATATGTTTTCGAAATTGGAAAATCCAAAGTCCCAACAAGCATATTCTCATGATGCGCAAAACCAGCTTTGAATTTTGAAATTCCATCATTCAAGAGGCCGTTGAAGTCGTATCTTTTTACGCCACGCTGTTTCATTTCAAGCATTGCTGTCCACTTTAAAATATAGTTAGCGCGTACTTTTTGACCTGTTTCAGTTACGCCGCCATAAAGCTCAAACGAAGTACCATTGCTTTGCGCAAACCACAAAAATGCAACCATTTCTTGAGTTTGGTTATTTTCGAAAGCTTGCCCCTGCTCTTCATTCGAGTTTACATCTATAAATGCACCAAAAATTGGCGAATTTTCACCCATTTTTCTATAGAGATCGTGATAATATTTTTTAGGGTGAATTGCAAAACCGGCACGCTTTGCAGTTTGAACATAAATTTCTAGCGCACGATCAATATCTTCTTTCGAACGAAGTTGGCGAATTTTTACATCTCCACTACTCTTTCGAATATATTGACGCGTTTTTTTGCTCATTTGAGCAAGGAGTTCATCTTCAGTTTGTGTTAAATCGATAATTAACGTTCGCGGAATTAAAATAGTATTTTTACTCTTTTGCCAACCCTCACGGATATCAAATTCACCTTCATCCCAATCTGGTTCCATGCTTAAACAAACTGGTTTTGGTTTGATGTTTTTCGAAACCCAAAGTGCTATTTCACGCGAAATGCGAGCTCGTTCAATCGGTTTTTTCGAAAGCACTAAAGCACCACGCGGAATATACGCAAAACTATTAAGCGGAAAAGGTAGTTTTCGAATTAAAATTTGCGCCGCTGCCACAATATCTGAATGATCATTTTTCTTGCGATCAATGTATTTTTCTTCACCATTCTTCAAGAAAACTCGCACCACGTTCCAGTTTGACGACTCGGCCTTAAGTTCGCCCCAACCCCAAAGCTGCAAAGGATGACCGTTATGTTCATTAACAAAATCGTCCCATTCTTTTTTATCTGTAATTTCGATAATCTTTAGCATGTTTATATTATACACCGAATGTGGTATAATTGTAAATGTAAAATTTTCACGCATTAAAAAATTTCGCGTGAAATGTTGAATAAATGCGATTAAAGGGAATTATGAAAATTACAAAGACTTACGAACCGAACAATTACGAACCTGAAATTTATAATCTTTGGGAACTTTCTGGTGCTTTCGAAAGTAGCGGAGTTGGTCCAAAGTATTCAATTGTCATGCCACCACCAAATGCAAACGGAAATCTTCATATTGGCCACGGATTAATGGCCGCCGTAGAAGATATTTTGGTGCGTTATCACAAAATGAAAGGTTATGATGCAATTTATTTGCCTGGCGCCGACCACGCCGGTTTTGAAACGTGGGTTGTTTATGAGCGCCTTCTAAATGCGAAAGGGAAGAGCCGTTTCGATTATTCTCGTGATGAGCTTTACAAAAATGTTTGGGATTTCGTTGCCAGCCAACGCGGAAACATGGAACTACAACTTCGCGCACTTGGAGCTGGAGCCGACTGGAAAAATCTTACTTTCACACTAGATGAAAAAGTGGTAAATCGCGTTTATAAAACTTTCGAAAAAATGTGGAATGATGGCCTAATTTATCGGGGTGAGCGAATTGTTAATTATTCAACAAAATACCAGACTTCTTACGCCGATATCGAGGTGGATTACAAAGAAGAGAAGGGTAAACTTTGGACAATCGCATATCCCGTTCTTGATAACTTTGGTGATGTTAGCGAATATATGCTGGTTTCAACAACACGCCCAGAGACAATTCTTGGCGACACTGCACTTGCAGTTAATCCAGAGGATGAGCGATATCAAAGTCTAATTGGTAAAAAGGTGCGCGTACCTCTAACTAACCGTGAAGTTGAAATTATTGCCGACGAATACGCCGATCCACAATTTGGAACTGGTGTTGTTAAAATTACACCGTTTCATGATCCAAACGATTTCGAAGTTGGCAATCGCCACAACTTGCCAAAAATTCAAGTAATTGGTTTTGATGGAAAAATGACCCAAAATGCTGGTGAATACGCTGGTTTGGAAGTTATGGAAGCGCGAAAAAAGATTCTTGAAGACCTCAAGAAGATTAACGCCCTCTTTAAAGAAGAAGACATCACACACGTTGTTGGTTACGATTATAAATCTGGCGAACCAATTCAGCCACTCGTAAAAGAGCAGTGGTTTATCTCTACAAAACCTCTAGCCAAAAAAGCTATTGAGGTTCTTGAAAAGGATGAAATTAAATTTACACCTGAAAATAAGAAGAATGTTCTAATGGAATACCTTAAAAATATTCGCGACTGGAACATTTCACGTCAAATACCATGGGGAATTCCAATTCCAGCATTTCAAAATGTTGAAGATCCAACAGATTGGATTTTTGATGAACGTGTTCACGAAGCTGAAATTGAAGTTAACGGCAAAATTTATAAACGCGATGAAGATACACTTGACACTTGGTTCTCAAGCGGTCAATGGCCATTTATCACAACTGATTTTCTTGAAGGCGGTGAGCTTTCGAAATTCTACCCAAATAGCGTAATGGAGACTGGCCATGACTTGATTTTCCCTTGGATTTCACGAATGATAATGTTGGGGCTTTATTGCACGGGTCAAGTTCCTTTCCGCGAAGTTTACTTGCATGGAATGGTTCTTGATGAACACGGCCAAAAAATGAGCAAATCAAAGGGGAATGTAATCAACCCGATGGACGTAATTGCCGAATATGGCTCCGACGCTTTCCGCCTTGGAATTATCGCAGCGCGTTCAGCAGGGCAAAACCAAGCATTTTCGAAAAATAAAGTTATCGCTGGGCGAAACTTCTGCAATAAACTTTGGAATATTTCACGGTTCATCTCAGAAAAAGTTGGCGATATTAAGAGCGAAAAACACCCCGAAGCTTTCTCGCCAGCAGACCACTGGATTGTGCGAGAACTTGACCGTGCAATTTCAGAATTAGATAATCACATGCAAAATTACCGTTTCGCCGAAGCTTCTGAAACTGTTTATCACACAATTTGGAGCACAGTTGCCGATTGGTATATCGAAGCTTCAAAAACACAACAAAACCCCGAACTTCTTGCTTGGGTTTTGGAAACTTGTTTGAAGATTGCACACCCATTTGCGCCTTTCGTAACTGAAACTATTTGGCAAACTCTGCCTTGGACTGAGGGAATTCTTGCAAACGAAAAACTTGCCGAATCGCTAGAGTTCAACGAATTCGAAGCACTTCAATTTGAACGAATTCAAGATTTGGTTGGTGAAATTCGCTTGATTACAGCTGAACTCCCCGGCAAAAAACGCTACAATTTGGTTTTCGAAAAAGATGAACTAATTGCAAAAAATGCCGAGACAATTCGCCACCTTTCACGCGTGCCGGAAATTGTTCAAACAGACGCGCCACACGGATTCAGTCTTGCTGCCAGCGGTTTGGGCGCATATCTTGACGTTCCAACTAGCGTTCTTGCTGAATATAAAACTGAATTAAACGAACGAATCGAAAAAATTTCGAACGAAATCAACTTGCTCGAAAAACGACTTTCGAATGAGAACTATATTTCGAAAGCACCAGCACATTTGGTTGAAGAAACCCGCGAAGAATTCTCAAATAAAAAAGCCGAGCTTGAAAAAGTTAAAAAAGCGCTTGAAATTTTATAGAATTATAAAACTTTCTTGACTTATCTGGAAAAATTTGTTAAAATATTCAAGATGATTACTAAAGAGAATAAAGAGAAGGCAATCGCTTTGACTCAGGTTTCAAAGAATGACGTTGGTTCGCCACAGGCGCAAGTGTCAATCTTGACGGCTCGTATCAAAGAAGTGACGGAACACCTTCAATCAAACAAGCACGACTTCATGGCTCGTCGCGGTTTGATGCAAATGGTTGGTCGCCGTAAAAAACTTCTAAAATATCTTGAACGAAAAGATTTTGAAGCTTACAAAGCTGTTGTTGCTAAATTAGGTCTTCGAAAATAATAATTTCGAAACCGCAAAAATCGCTCAAATTCTGGGCGATTTTTTGTTGTTTGTTTTTAGTTTGATTTGATACAAAAATATATTATAATTAAAACTAGACTTTTTGTTGAACTTTTTATTTTTTGGGGGTGTTAAAATGGCCTACGATTTAATTATTAGTAATTATGTGTATGAAATTTCGAATGAAGATTTCGAAAAGCGTGTTCCGGATTCATTAAAAGCAGAGTTCAAAAAACTTGCCCAAAAATTTGAATTCCCCAAGCAAGAAACACAAAATTGCGACTCAAAAGATTTGCACAGCATTTAAATTACATAAATAATTTGCACGCCGACTCAAAGCAAGATACTGAGCTTTGGCTGGAAATGATTGGCGGAATAAAATTTGGCCTCGAAATTGCACAAAATCCAATTTTTGTATTTTATGATCTTGGCTCAAAACAAGATACGGTTGTATTTGATAAAACTGGAAAAATCTTAAATTTGGATTATTCGACACAAAATTTAATTAAATGGCCCTTGGTTGGGCTATTTAATTTTGCGATTTTTACCTAAAAATGCTATAATAAAAGAGTAAAATTAACGCCAAATGTGTGGTAGAAATTATTTTCGAAAGATTTTCGAAGAGGATTCCTGCAACTCATTTGGCAGAAGGAGAAGATATGATCATAAATCCAACCGGGAAGAAATTAATTTCGGTTAGTACTGATTTCTTGGGTCGAAAATTAACACTAGAAGTTGGCAAAGTTGGCTTTCGTTCAACTTCAAGCGTTATTGTAAAATATGGCGAAACTGTTGTTTTGGGAACGGTTCAATTAGGATCAAAACCAGTAGCATTAGATTATTTCCCACTTTCAATTGATTATGAAGAAAAGTGGTACGCGAGCGGAAGAATTTCTGGCTCAAGATTCATTAAGCGCGAAGGTCGCCCAAGCGATGATGCGGTTTTGATTGGTCGATTAATCGATCGCCCAATTCGACCTTTGTTTCCAAAAGGTTATCGCGAAGAAGTTCAGGTTGTCACAACTGTCCTTTCGGCTGATCCAGAATTTCGACCAGATATGATTGCGATGATTGCGGCTTCAAGCGCATTGCACCTTGCTGGAGTTCCATTTGATGGTCCAGTTGCCGGTCTTCGGATCGGTAAAATTAATGGAGAATTTAAAGCTTTCTTAAACCCCGAAGAGCAAGAAAAATCTCCACTTGATTTGGTTGTTGCTGGAATCGAAAGTGGCATTACAATGGTTGAAGCCGGAGCTAATGAAGTCCCCGAAGAAGAAATTATTGCGGGATTGGCTTGGGCTTACGAGAATTTCCAACCAGCAATTAAACTCCAAAATGAATTACGCGCAAAATACCTTGAAGCAGGCTATCTTGAGGAACGCGCTTTTGGATTAGTTTTGCCAAACGAAGAAATTTCGAAAGAAGTCGAAGAATGGACAGATGGAAAATTCAATTCGAAAATTCGTGAGGCTTACCCAAAGTATAACCAAAATATTGCCGAAATTCGCGAAAAGTTCCATGCAGAAATGCTTGAAAAATTTGGCGAAGAAGTGTATGAAGAAATTCGAAAAGAATACGACGAAGCATTCACTTTGGCGGTTCATAAAGCGGTTCGAAAGGGAATTATCGAAGACGGTGAGCGACCAGATGGCCGTGAGCTAGATGAAATTCGACCACTTTCGAGCGAAATTGACTTTTTACCACGCGCACACGGTTCAAGCCTCTTCACTCGTGGTGTAACTCAAGCAATGAATATCGTAACTCTTGCGCCACTTTCATATTCACAATT
>CAUUHU010000027.1:0-7352 GCA_963545035.1 uncultured Candidatus Saccharibacteria bacterium
GTGAAAATTCGAACGGCTCAAACAGTTCGACAAGTACATCTGGCGAAAGTTCGAAACGACGCAAACCGCAAGGAATGGGTGGCTCAATGGGCGAAATGATGGGAACTATGGGTGGTTCGGCTGAAATCGACAAGCTCGACATCAAACAAAGCCCAGCCGACATCGCAAAACTTGGCGGAATCGCAATTCTCATCACGTTTATCTCAACAATTTTGGCAAGTATTAGTATCGTTAAACTTAAACCAAAAGAAATTTTAACAAATTAGGAGGCGAATGTTAGAAGTAGAAAATCTAAGTTATTGGTACCAAAATCAGGACGATTTCCTTTTCGAAAACGAGAATCTACAGTTCGAAAAAGGTAAGGTTTATGCAATTTTGGGTCAATCGGGGAGCGGGAAAACCACTTTTCTCTCGCTCCTGGCGGGGCTAGATACCCCAAAAGAAGGAAAAATTAAACTAAACGGTAAAACGATTGAAAAGATTGGCTTAACGAACTTTCGAAAAAGCAAAGTTTCTACAATTTTTCAAGCGTACAACCTTTTACCTTACATGACCGCACGGCAAAATGTGCAAACCGCGCTGGAAATTTCAGGCAAAAATTCAGCAAAAAATATTGAAAGCCTTTTTGAAGAAGCGGGAATTTCGAAAGATTTGATCGATAAACCTGTTTCGCGACTTTCGGGAGGACAGCAACAGCGCGTTGCGATTGTGCGCGCGCTAGCAACCGGCAACGAGATTATTATTGCCGATGAGCCAACCGGAAATCTTGACGAAAAAACTACTGGCGAAATTGTAAAAATCTTTAAAAAAATCGCGCACCAAAATGATAAAATCGTAATTATCGTGACACATGAACGCGAAGTTGCGGCAGAATCAGATGTGGTTTTTGAACTCAAAAAACGCAAATTCAACAAAGTTGAGGCTATTGCATAAAAAACACTTTCGAAATCTTCAACCCACCCCTCAATAAAGATTTCGAAAGTAAAAAACTAAATAAAACTCATTTTCTCCACTAAAAGCTCGAATCTAAAAGGTTCGAGCTTTTATTTGCACAAAATTATTCAAAGTGGTAAAATATATTAAGCTTATGAAGAATTTAGTAATCGTAGAGAGCCCGGCCAAGGCGAAAACTATCGAAAAATACCTCGGTAAAGATTTTACAGTAATGTCCAGCGTTGGACACATTCGCCAAATTGCTAAAAAAAATAAAGCCGGCGGGCGACCAATTGAAACAAATAATAAATATAAAATTACTTTTGAAGTTGATCCAGGCAAAAAGAAAGTTGTGAGCGAACTTCAAAAGGCCGTAAAAGCGGCTGATGAAATTTGGCTCGCAACCGATGAAGACCGCGAAGGGGAAGCGATTGCTTGGCACCTTTGCGACGTCTTAAAATTGAATCCCGAAACAACCAAGCGGATCGTTTTTCACGAAATTACAAAATCCGCAATCGAGAATGCAATTAAAAATCCACGAAAAATCGATATGAAAATGGTCGAAGCTCAACAAACTCGCCAAACTTTGGATTGGCTAGTTGGTTTTGATTTGAGCCCAGTTGTATGGCGAAAAGTCCCGGGCGGAAAAAGTGCTGGTCGTGTGCAAAGCCCAGCGGTAAGACTACTCGTAGAACGCGAGCGTGAAATTGAAAAATTTGGCGCAAAAAGTTCGTTTAAAATTACGGGCGAATTTATCGTGCCAAATTCTGGTGAAATTCTAAAAGCTGAACTTAATAAAAAATTCGAAACCGAAAAATCCGCAACCGATTTTCTCGAAAGTCTAAAAACGGCGAATTTTAAAGTTGCAAGCGTTTCGAAAACTCCTGGCACCCGCAACCCGAGCGCGCCTTTTACAACCTCAACACTTCAACAAGAAGCTAACGCAAGGCTCGGTTTTTCAGCCAAAAGCACAATGGCGGCGGCACAAAAACTTTACCAATCTGGTAAAATTACCTACATGCGAACCGACAGCGTAAATTTGAGTAGTTTTGCGATTGCTTCAAGTGCGGATTTTATTAAGAAAAAATTTGGCGAAAAGTATCATAAAGCACGAAAATTTGCTACAAAATCAGCCGGAGCACAAGAGGCTCACGAAGCCATTCGACCAACCGGGATTGAAAACGAAAAAGTTTCTACGAGCCAAGATTTACAGAAAATCTATACATTAATTCGCAACCGAACGCTCGCTAGCCAAATGGCGCCAGCGCAAATCGAAAAAACCACTATTAAAATTGAAATTTCGAACCAAGAATATTATTTTGAGGCAAAAGGCGAAGTTGTTGTTTTTGATGGATTCTTAAAAGTTTATTCAAGCAGTAAAAAAGACGAATTCTTACCAGAGCTCACCAATGGTGATAATTTGAATTTTAACGAAATTATTGCGAAAGAAGTTTTCTCGCGTCCACCTGCACGCTATAGCGAAGGCTCGCTCGTGAAAAAACTCGAAGATTTAGGGATTGGTCGACCTTCAACTTATGCCACAATTTTGGATACAATTCAAGCACGCGGCTACGCTACAAAAGGCGAAGGCGAAGGAAAACCTCGCGATGCAATCCAGATTTCACTTTCGAAAAATGAGATTAACCGAGAAATCGTTCAAGAAAAAACTGGCTCCACTAAAGGCAAACTCCTTCCAACGGCAAGCGGAGAAGTTTTAAGCGACTTTTTAAACGACTATTTCAACCAAGTTGTAGACTACGGCTGGACGGCAAATCTCGAGAATGACTTCGATAAAATTGCCGTTGGCGATGAAAATCGGCTTGAAGTTCTTGATAACTTTTATAAACCTTTCCATAAATTAATCATGGAATCCGGCGAAATTGACCGTAATGCCGTAGCACCCGCTCGCGAGCTCGGAACCGACCCAAAAACTGGCCGAAAAGTCTTTGCACGCTTTGGTCGTTTTGGCCCAATGATTCAGTTGGGCGACAATAAAATTGAAGGTGAAGAAGTTAAATTTGCACCAATGCCTGCTGGCGAAAAAATCGAAACCGTCTCGCTTGAAAATGCACTAAAAATGTTCCTTCTTCCACGCTATGTAGGAAAAACCGCCGACGGCAAAGAGATTACTTCGAACATCGGTCAATATGGCCCTTACATTAAGGTTGAAAATACTTTTGTAAGCATCAAACCGATGTCGCCGTTTGAAATTACCGAAACTGAGGCACAAATGCTTTATGAAGAAAAACTAAAGGCCGACGAGAAGAAAGTACTTAAAAAGTTTAAAAATGGAATTAAAATTTCTCGTGGTGGATTTGGCCGAAAATATATTGCCGACAATGAAATCAAAGCACTGCTACCAAAAGATTTAGATATTGAAAAAATTACTGAAAAACAAGCGAGTGAATTAATTGAAGTTGCAAAATCGCGAAAATCTGGCAAAAAAACCACAACCAGAAAATTAACCAAACGAAAAACAACTTCGAAAAATACTAAAAAATCCGTTTCGAAAACGAAAAAGTCTGAAAAATAGTAGTTAATATTTTATTGTAAGCGCAAGCATAATGACATAAAAGTTTAAAAAATAAATTTTTATGTCATTTTTTATTGTTTTTTACAATTTTGTGGTATAATATAAATAAAGAAGAGATAAATGGTATTGACAAGTCATAAGTATTATTTATAAATAATACTTCGTTTTTATAGTAATATTAATTTTAACAAGGGAATTATGGAACAAGAAAATCAGATTCAGAACGAAAAAGTCCAATTAATCCAAACGGTTATTTCGAACGCTCTGCAAATTATTGACCAGCCACGAGAACGCGAAATAATTAACCGCCGTTTTGGGCTTGGCGAAAAAAAGCAAACACTTGAACAAATTGGCGAAAAGCTCGACATTACTCGTGAGCGTGTTCGACAGCTCGAGAAAGCTGCACTTATTCGATTAAAAATTGCCGCCGAAAAGGGTAATATCGAACATTTAGCCGAAATCGAAAAAAACATTATTCGAAATCTCGCCGAAGTTGGACGAATTTCAAAAACAAAAGAACTCGTTGAAAAAACTATTGAATCTGAAGCCGACGATAATCAAATTTTTAATTTTTTATTCATTGCTGAAATTAGCTCAAAATTAGCGCTAGTGCAAGAAAACGATAAATATCGTAGTGCAATTGCTAATGCCGAATATGGTGATGAACGAAAAATTAAAAAATCAATCGATGAAATTGTCAATATCATCAAAAAGAACAAAAGTCCAATGACATTGGATCAACTCGACGAACAGTTGAGTTATGAACACCCAAGCCAGATTAATGCAATTGCTGGAATTTCGAAACTTCTTGCAACCCTAAATGGCCTTTGGGGCTTAGAGAAATGGCCGGCAGTAAATCCGAAAAATATTCGTGATAAAATTTTTGTAATCCTAGAATCTCACAAAGAGCCAATGCATTTTTCAGAAATTGCAGAAGAAATTCGAAAGAGTGATTTTAGCCGAAAATCCGTTACAACTCAAGCAATTCATAACGAGCTAATCAAAGATAAACGCTTTGTTTTAATTGGTCGCGGAATTTACGCTCTCGATAGTTGGGGCTTTAAACGCGGAACTGTTGCTGATATTATTACAGCAGTTTTGCGTGAAGCGGGTGAGCCACTTTATCGTGACGAAATTGTTAAACGCGTGCTCGAGAAACGCAAAGTTAAAGAAACAACTGTTTTATTAAACCTTCAAAGCAAAAAAGAATTCAAACGCGTTGCGAAAGCAACCTACGCTTTAGCAGAAGAAGCTTAAAACAAATAAATCGCTCATTTTGGGCGATTTTCTTTTTTAAAACCAGAAAAAGCATAACCGCCATCTTGATTTTTTTACAGTTTTATGCTATTATTTAAACACTATGATGGCATTTTTTTCAATCTTATTTAACCCTTTCGTCTGGCTAACTATCGTAGCGATTTTAGCTTTTCTAACTTGGCAAAATTACAAAAAAATCGATAAACTCAACGTTATGAACACCGACAGTGTTCTTTTAGCGCTTGAGATCCCAAAAACGAACGATAAATCTGAACTTGCCGCCGAACAACTCCTTGCTAGCTTGCACGGAATTTTGCGTGATTCAACCGAACTAAAAAATAATAACGGCGTTCAAGAACATTTAAGTTTCGAAATCGTATCTGTTAACGGCGCAATTCGTTTTTATGTTTGGATGCCACGAACTTTGCAAAGTTTTGTTGAAGGGCAGATTTATTCACAATATCCAACGGTTCAAATTTATGAGGCGAAAGAAGATTACACAGCGAATTCTGAAAATAAACATGTTATCTATTCTACTGAAATCGATCTGATCGAAAATGAAGCCCTACCAATCAAAACTTTTGACGGTTTTGAAGTTGACCCGCTAGCCGGAATCACCGGAACGCTCGCCAAACTCGACGGAACAAACGACCAGCTTTGGATTCAAGTTTTAGCACGACCAGTTGCAGACGAATGGCACAAAAAATCAGATGAATGGGTTAAAAAAGTTAAAGCTGGGAAGAAAAGCTTTAAACTAGACTGGGAATATATCTTAAAAATATTCGAAGCTCTTTGGACGCCACCAGAAGGTTCAGAAAATGCTAAAAAGGAACCATCCGACCGCGATAAAACTCGTATTTCGAAAGCCGAAGAAAAGGCCACAAAACTTGGCTACCAAGTTAAAATTCGCTTGGCTTATTTAGGTGAGGATGAAAACACCGCAAGACTTCAGATTCAAGCCCTAACCGGAACGTTTAAACAGTTTAACAGTACAAACCTAAATGGTTTTAAATCTTCAAATTCTTCACTCGATAAAGATAAGATTCGAGACTTTCAATCGCGAATCTTCTTTGATGATGGTTATATTTTGAATATTCAGGAACTCGCAAGTATTTGGCACCTACCTCACACTAATGTGGAAACACCAAATATTGTTTGGGCCTCAAGTAAAACTGCTGAACCACCTTCAAAACTACCAATCTTAAATGGCGACCGCGCACACGATGAAAATATTTCAGCTTTCGGCTTAACAAACTTCCGCGGAATCAATCATCAGTTTGGAATGCTTCGCCGCGACCGTTCGCGCCACCTTTATATTATTGGTCAAACGGGAACCGGAAAATCTGGATCGCTTGAACTTTTGGCGCTCTCAGATATTTTTCACGGGGAAGGCTATGCGATTATTGACCCACACGGCGATTTTGCACAAAACAATATGCGATTTATCCCTGAACATCGCTTGAAGGATGTGATTTATTTCAACCCGAGCGATACTGAATTTCCGCTTGGATTTAATCCGCTTGAAGTCACTGATCCGAGCCGAAAATCAAATATTTCTTCCGAAGTGATCGGTGTTTTGAAACGTATGTTTGGCGACTCTTGGGGTCCGCGACTTGAATATATTCTGCGTTTCACACTTCTTGCGCTTCTTGATCGGCCAGAAACTACAATGCTCGACATTTCACGCATGTTGACCGATGGTGATTTTCGAAAGGAAACACTAACTTACTGTAAAGATGATTCTGTGCTACAATTCTGGAAAAAGGAATTTGGTCAATGGGGTGAAAAGCAGGTGAATGAAGCTATTGCGCCGATCTTAAACAAGGTTGGAGCTTTCACGGCTAACCCTATTATTCGAAACATTATTGGTCAACCAAAATCAACGTTTAACATTCGCCAAATCATGGATGAAGGTAAAATATTGGTTGTGAATCTTTCGAAAGGTTTGATTGGTGAAGACAATGCCTCTGTTCTTGGTTCTTTCTTGGTGACAAAAATTCAGCTCGCGGCTCAATCGCGCGCCGATATTGAACGGCTCGAAGATCGCCGACCATTCCATCTTTATGTTGACGAATTCCAAAACTTTGCCACCGATTCTTTCGCGGTGATTCTTTCAGAAATCCGAAAATACGGTTTAACACTAACCGTTGCTAACCAATACGTTTCACAAATGACCGACAGTGTTAAGAATGCGGTCTTTGGAAACGTTGGCTCGATTATTTCATTCCGTGTTTCGGTTGAAGACGCCCCAATTTTGGCCGAACAATTTAAGCCACAATTCGACGCTTCAGACTTAATGAACTTGAATAACCGCCACTTTGTGATGACAATGATTATTAATGGTGAAAAATCAACACCGTTTAGTGCGACAACCTTAACTTTACCAAAACCATTTAACGATCTAAGCGCGAAAATTATCGAAAACACTCGCCGCAATTACAGTACGCCACGTGCCGTAATCGAACAGCGAATTCGTGATATTTTGGTTCCGCCAAAAGAACTAATGACAAAAGCTTGGGCTGAACGCAACGGTGTGGAATTTTCGAAAAAAGTTGAAGAAAATGTGTTTGCACCCGTAAAAAATCAGGGGGTTCGAAAACAAAACAACCAAAACCGAAAACCAGTGGCG
>CAUUHU010000028.1:0-7126 GCA_963545035.1 uncultured Candidatus Saccharibacteria bacterium
ACTACCGATGACTGGAATTATGCAATGACCAAAAAACAGATACCTAAAGAGTTTTTTGCAAGTTCTGAGAGTTGTCCTAAGGGTTATATCAAGTTTTTAAAGACTCAAAATGGACACCAAAGAAACGCCTGTAAAAAGTCTTCAAAAGGTTCAGACCTAGACTGTACAAAAGAAGAAAACAAAGAAAAGCAAGAATGTAAAGATGTTGAAAAAGGTTCTAGCGAGGATGGTGACGGTGATGACTCTGATGATAAAAACTCTTGTGCAATCGAATGGGTTGGTTGGATTATGTGCCCGGTTATTCGTGGTGCAAATGGTATGGTTGTCAGTACTTATAGTCTCATGCAACAGCACTTCCTAAATATTAAGGCTGATGAAATCTTCCAACAAGACAAGCCAGCGTTCAAAACTTGGTCTAGCTTCCGTGATATTGCAAACGTATTTTTCGTGATAGCGTTATCGATTATCATCTTCTCACAAGTTTCAGGTGTAGGTATTTCGAACTATGGCATTAAGAAAATGCTACCAAAAATTATTGTCTTTGCAATTCTGGTTAATATTTCTTGGTATGTTTCTGTCATTATGATTGATATTTCTAATATCTTAGGACACTCATTATTTGAATGGTTGTCTGGTGACGGCACTTGGCAGTTCTCTAGCGACTCTCAGTCGGAAGATAGTCCTGTTGAGCAAATCCTTAGTGGAGGGAATACTGCTGCTGCTATTGGTGTTGGTACTGCTGCCGCCATTTCTGGTGCTTTTGCTGCGGGATCTTCGATTTTGATGTTCATCTTCTCAGCGGCGCTCGCATTGATTATGATGGTGTTTATCTTGTTGATTCGTCAGGCTGCCGTGATCGTGCTTGTAGTTGTTTCGCCGGTAGCTTTTGTTGCAGGAATTCTACCGAACACTGAAGGGGTGTTTAAAAAATGGATGAAGTTCTTTAAGAATATGCTAATGATTTATCCAATCTGTTCGCTAATTGTAGGTGGCTCAATATTCGTTTCAAACTTACTTTATAACAATGAAAGTAGTCCGCTATTGAAAGTTGCTTATGGCTTACTACCAATTCTATCATTGTTTACGATCGTTGCTATCATCAAGAGTGTGCTTTCAATTATTGATGGCTTAACTGGTGGTAATTTGCGCGGAACTCTTGATAAAATGTCTGGAAAACTAACCAATGCTACAGCTAATAGTCGACCTCTTAGGCGTGCTGAAGAATTCCAACGAAACTTAAAGTTTAAGGGCGTGGCGTTAGGTAGGGATGCTCGCGAAGCTAAATATCAAGAAGGTAAGGCGAATCGAACTTATCAGAGAAATCGCAAGGAACTTCAGAGGCTTCAATCTAAAGATAACCTAACGGCAGCCGAGTCTCGTCGCTATACACAATTGGGTGCTGAGAATGCTAAATACGAAAGAGCACAGTCTGAAGGTATGGCATCTGCTATGGCAAGTACAATTGCTGGCGATGTTGGTGCTGTTGATAGACATTTGCAAAGAATTTCTAACGTAACTGATCCGGTTCAGCAAGGTTTAATGTATGGCGCAGTTGCGCAGGCGGTTAATCAGGCTGGGTTGAGTGCAGCTGATCGATCTGCAGCAATGGCTAAGGTTGTTGACGGAGCCCTACAGGGTGATAACCCAGAACAAAGGCAGGCTGCTATGAGGCAACTTGCCCTAAATGCTGGTTCAGAAATGAAAAATATCAACCCAGCTGCAGCTAAAGCTCTTAAACAGAACACGGCTGATAAAGATAATATCAGGAGTGTTTCCGATTTCGAAAAAGATGCTTCTACATACGCCGGTGCTAGCGCTCAGCAGATGGCTGGATGGTCGGCGATGTCAAGTGCTGATTCTTCGAACAACCAAGTTGCTAATGCTGTGAAGAGTGCATTCGCTAGTGGTGATCAGAAGCAGATCGCAGAAGCACAAAATATAGCTAAAGTTGCAGACCAAGCGCTCAAGGCTAATGAAAAAGGTACTATGTTCCTAACTCCCAACCAGGAAAAGAACTTTAGAGCAATATCAGATGAAGCTAAGGCTAAGGCTCCTGCTGCAGCCGCTCCTGCCGCTCCTGCGCCCGCACCTACACCTGCGGGATCACAAAATATGCAAGTTGGTGTAAATTATAACGTTAATAATAATTCGCAAACTTCGCAATATGGTGCTCCAGCGCCAACGCAACAAGTAGCTGTAGATCAATATAAATCAAATAGAAGGTTTGGACCACAGCGCTCTAAATAGATAAAAACACCCCACTCAAGGGGTGTTTTTTCTATGTAAGTGTGCTAAAATAAAAATAGAATTTAACCTAAAAAGGAGAAATATGAAAATTGCATTAATTGGTTTTGGCCTTGAAACAAAAAGCGCTTACGGATATTTTAAAAAGTTAAATAAAGACACCATCTTTGAGGTTTATGATGAACATGAGAGCGGAAAGATCAAGCTACCGGAAGGTGTGAAATTTTTTGGTAATTTTCACGATTTTTCAAAAATTCAGGCAGATTTAATTGTGCGAACCCCTGCAGTTAATCCTTCACGATTACCAAAAAATGTTAAGATTACTTCTGTTACGAATTTATTTTTCGAAAACTGCCCAGCACCAATCATTGGTGTAACCGGCTCAAAAGGTAAGGGTACGGTCTCGAGTTTTATTGCCGAAATTCTGCGAGCCGCAGGCTTAAAAACCCACTTGCTCGGCAATATTGGCATTCCCGCACTAGATAAACTGAATGAGATTAATGACCAAGACGTAGTTGTTTATGAGCTAAGCAGTTTTCAACTTTGGGATGCGCAAAAATCGCCGCATATTTCAATTTTAAACAATATTGAACCAGATCATCTAGATGTTCATGATAATTTTGAAGATTACGTTCAAGCTAAATTGAATATTGCAAAAAACCAAAAAGAAGGTGATTTCTTTATTTTTAATCAAGAAAATCCAACGGTTTTGAGTGTAGTAGAAAAATTAAAAGCAAGTTTAAAATCTGAACTTCAGCCGTTCCCAAATTATGATTTAGCGCATGTTCAGAACGGTCAATTTTTATGGGGCGATGAACTAATTTTTAGTACAGATATTTTAAAAATTCCCGGTGAGCACAATCAGAAAAATGCTTGTGCGGCAATGATTGCAACTTTTGATTTATTGCGCGAAAAAGGCTTTGCGCTTGAAGAAATTTTTGATTTTTGGCAAAAAGGTCTTTCGAGCTTTACTGGTTTGCCACACCGATTGAAATTTGTGAAAGAAGTTTCAGGGGTGCGTTTTTATGATGATTCTATTGCAACAACTCCCGGAAGCGCAATTGCGGCACTCAATGCTTTTAGTCAACCAAAAATTTTAATTCTTGGCGGTAGCAATAAAGGTGCAGATTTGAGCGAACTGATTGCAAAAATTTCGAATTCATCGGAGAGTGAGCTTCGAAAAGTGATTTTAATGGGTGCAGAATCTTTGAAATTGGCTCAAAAATTAACTCAGGCGGGTTTTGAACGATTTGTAAATTTGGGTCAAGAGACAAACATGCAAGAAGTTGTAAAAACTTCTTTCGAAAATGCTCAAAGCGGAGATGTGATTATTTTAAGCCCGGCACATGCAAGTTTTGATATGTTTAAAAGCTATGCCGACCGAGGTGAACAGTTTATTGAAAATGTAAACCTTTTATGATAGAATGTAGGGTATGAGTAAAAAAGATAATACAGCTAAGAAAGCTACAAAAGCTAAAGCAGTTAAGAAGGCGACCGATAAGCTTAAAAAAGTAGATCCAAAAGCACAATTTGCGGGCTTTAAGAAGTTCATTAAAGACCAAGGGTTAATCGGTATGGCTATCGGTTTGATTCTCGGAACTGCTTCTGGTGATCTTGTAAAATCTCTAATTAATAACATTATTATGCCTCCACTAGGCTTTATTCTTGGTTCATCTGAAGGGCTTAAGGGTGTTGTTTGGCGCATGGGAAAAACTCCAGCTGGTAAAGAAGCGGTTCTTTCTTATGGCACATTCTTAAACGATGTAATTAACTTTTTAGTTATTGCTTTTGTCGTTTACTTTGTACTTTTGTTTGTTGAAAAACTTTTCACAGACGACGATATTGAAGAAGAGGCTGAAAAGGCAGCTAAAAAATAATTTCTTATGGATAGGCTGAAAACTCGCACGAGCAATATTTTAGATGAGCTTGAAAAAGCGAGCTTAAAGCTTAACCTTGAAGATAAGAAACAACAACTAAATAACCTCGAAAGCGAAGTCTCAAATCCCGAAATTTGGCTGAATCCTTCTGTTGCACAAGAAAAAATTAAAAAACTTACCAACCTAAAGAAGGAGATTCACCCTTGGGTTGTTTTGAGGACGCAGGTCGAGGATATTTTTGAGTTGATGAGTTTTGGTGACGAAGATCTCCTAGAAGAATTCGAAAGTCAAATTTGTCAGTTCGAAAATGATTTCAAAGAGTTGCAAAAACAGCTTCTTTTTAGTGGCGAATTTGATCACGGTGATGCGATTGTGCGCATTACATCTGGTGTTGGCGGAACCGATGCGCAAGATTTTGCCGAAATGCTCGAGCGAATGTATTTGCGCTGGTCGGAGAAAAATGAATTTAAAACCGAACAAATTGAACGTAGCACTGGTGAGGAGGCTGGAATAAAAACTAGTGTTTTTGAAGTTCAAGGGTTAAATGCTTACGGCAAGCTTCGTAGTGAAAACGGAGTGCATCGTTTGGTGCGAATTTCACCGTTCAATAGCGCTGGAAGTCGTGAAACTTCTTTTGCATTGGTTGAAATTTTGCCAAAAATTGACGCGCCCGAACAAGTCGAGATCGCCGAAAAAGACTTACGGGTTGATGTCTATCGTTCCGGCGGAAAAGGTGGGCAGGGTGTAAACACGACCGACTCGGCGGTTCGAATCACGCACTTGCCAACAGGAATTGTTGTGGCAATTCAAAATGAGCGCTCGCAGACTCAAAATAAAGAGACTGCCATGAAAATTTTGCGTGGAAAACTTATACAAATGAAAATGGAGCAGCACGCACAAAATCTAAGCGATCTTCAGGCTGGAAAATCTGCCGACTGGGGCTCACAAATTCGAAATTACGTTCTTAACCCTTATAAATTAGTGAAAGATACTCGAACAAAGTATGAGGAAAAAGATGTAGATAAAGTCCTAAATGGTGATATCGATGGATTTATTTATGCCTTTTTAGAACATTCTGAAGAATAAAAACTTAAGCATATTGACAAAATGCTATTTTTGTGATATTATTTAACTATTATAGTAAAAAATAAAACAAAAATATGAAAAAATTTAACACACTACAAACAACAGAGACTTTCGAAACTTCGCAAGAACTAGCAAAAACTCCACTCTCGAAAGAGAAGGCGCGAGATTTGGGTGGGGCGATTTTGGAGATTTCTGAAAAAACTAAGCATTTTTCAAAAAAGCGCGAACGGTTTGCGTATTTAAATAATCCAGACAGTCAAGAGGCAAAAGAGCACCTTGAAGATGAAATTGCGCTCAAAAACCGCCGTCAAGAAGAAATCGAAAACGGCTATTTTAACGAAAAAGATGATTTTATCGTAAATCCAAAAGATTACAAAATTCTTTCGAAACAATTAGTTAATGGTGCTGGAAAAGCCGGAATCGACCTGGTCGCTTCAAAATATCTAAAACACGGTATTGCACTTGCAGATATGGCTTCTCGATACGATACAGTTGTTTATCTTGATAAATCTGCGCGACCACTTGATGGTCTAGCTCGAAAAGTTCTCAAGAATGTAATGCCAGACAAAAAACGGCCAGATTCAAAATTTTTGAACATCGATAGAAATCAAATCTTCACAGAACTTGGGTTTGGGATTCGCGACGGATATTTTAGTGATGGAACAGAGGGGAATAAGCTAGCTGAAACAAGCCACTTTATTAACCGTTGGCAAATGGGAACTTCTCAAGAAACGAAAGATCGAATTTTAGCAGCGGTTCGTTCACAATTTTTAGACAAGGATGCTGAAATTGACATGAACGCATCAGATGACGAGATTGTTCAGCAAATTTTGAAAGCGAAAACAACCGTCGAGGGTAAAAAAGTGATTGCGGTTGATGAAACTAGCTTTTCGGGCGCCACAATTGGCGTGGCTGGATTTTTGCTTAAGAAAGCCTTGCCAGAAGCTAAAGTTAACGAAAAGGGTTTTACTTTTTGGGAAAGTGAAGATAAGCAGGTTAAGTCTGAGGTTAATGGCGAAGTTAAATTAGTTCATGGTTCTGTGCCTGTTTGGTATGATAAAAACGATGATTTTGGTCGTGGTATTGGTGAACGTAGCGAAAGCTATCACACTCGTCGTTTCGAAAATAATCCAACGCGATTGAACTTACTTCGAAAAATTGGTGCTTCTGTTTTAGCCTCACCACACCGTGATATTAACGAAAAATATCTTCGAGATGATAAATATGAAGATTTAATGTACGACTTTGATCAGTTGATGCACGATTATAAAGCTAATAAAATTTTAATTTCGGCGCCAATAACGAATTATGAAAGCTTAGATATTTTTTACGATTTGATGGATGCGCAGGCTGAAAGTAAAAACTTAGAGTTTAAAGATTTAGTCGAAATGAATAAAGTCCGAAACGAGCATCGTAAAGAAATTTCTGAATTTGAGACATTTAAAAAGCCCATCTAGAAATGGGCTTTAGCTTTGTGCAACTTTTTTAATTTTAATTTTAGCTTCATTTTGATCGTTTAAAAGATTTAATTCGAATCTTTGTGGTTCATTTCGTTCATTTACAACGATTTTTCCCTCAATACGAATATAGTTTTCGTATTGTTTTAAAAAATCAATTATAGCGGGAATTTCACCATTCTCAGTTTTTAATCTAACTCTATGTGGTAATTTTGTACCCCTGGAGAGTAGACTATAAAAAGTTTGCACGTTAGTTATTGTCAACAAATAAAAGAGCCTCCTTTTTTGGAATACTTATATAATAACATTTTTTAGCTGAAAAGTCAATAAGCAGATAATTTAACTAAAATTAAAAACTTTAAAAAACTCTTGCAATAAAAAAGCTTATACTGTATAATTAAAAAGGTTGGCTCTTTAGCTCAGTTGGTAGAGCAGAGGCCTGAAGAGCCTTGTGTCCCCAGT
>CAUUHU010000029.1:0-6723 GCA_963545035.1 uncultured Candidatus Saccharibacteria bacterium
AAACAGCAACCTGAAAACCATTTTTAATCGCATTTATTGCTGAAATCGCCGCAACTGTTGTTTTTCCAGATCCAACATCACCTTGTAAAAGCCGATTCATTGGAAAATCTTGTTTCATATTCTGAATTATCTCCCAAGAAGCCAACCTTTGAGAAGGCGTTAAGTCAAACGGAAGTTTTTCGACAAACTTTTTTACATCTTGAATCCTTGGCTCAAAAATATATCCGCGCAACTGCTCGTTTTCTATTTTATTCAATTTCGAAGCTAATATTAACTCAAAAATCTCTTCGAAGGCTAATCTTTTTATCGCTAAATCACATTGCTTTCCAGATTCCGGAAAATGCACCCACTCGATTGCTTGCGCACGTGAAATTAGCTTTTCCTTCCGAACGATAACTTCTGGTAAAGTCTCGGGAAGAATTTTCATGAGCGGCTTCAATTCCGCCAAAGTTTTACGAATCGTATCTGTTTTCAAACCCTTTTTTTGATGATAAATCGGCACAATTTCACCATTCTCACCTTCGAAATTTGTTTTACTCGGTAGTTCTTCGCGTTTCATTACGCTTGGATTTGTGATTTGATAACGATTATAATTAAATTCAAACTTTCCTGAAAAATAAAATTCATTTTCATCTTGCAACTGTTTAACTCTATAAGGTTGATTAAACCAAATCGCTTTAACCTTCTCTTTACCATCTGTTAAAATTGCCTCAGTTATAGTCATTCCGCGGCGAACCCGGCGCATCGAAATTTTTTCAGCGCGCGCCTTAAATAAAACCTTCCCTGGCTTAATTTCACTCAAATCAGTTAAGTTTGCGAAATCTTCATATTTTCGAGGGAAAAACTCCAGAATATCACCAACAGTTCGCAAATTAGCATTTTCGAATTTTTCAAGTGTCTTCTCTCCAACACCTTTAACAAGCCCTAACGAAGAATTTAGATTCATTATATAATTTTAGCATTTTTTGCTATCATTTTCAATTTTCGGAAAGATTTATCTCTCTTCCAGTTTTCATAAAATTTTTGTCACAAACTTTCAAACCTTTAATACAGTTAATCTCATTACTTTGATACAAATTAGTATCTATAACTGTTTGATTTAATTTAAATAATTGAATTGAGTTCCGCCAGACTATATAACTTAAAAATAGAGTTACTAAAAAATTAACACAAACAACTGCAAGAATAATATTGTTTTTAATATCTTTATTTGATTTACTTAATTTCTTCATATTTTAATTTTATTCAAAGAAAATACTTATGTTAATAAAAAATCGCTCAAATTTGAGCGATTTTCGAAATATAAAACTACCTATTCTCCAGTTGTTTAATTTGATTTTTCAAAGATTCAATCTCTCCGTGCTGATTAAAAATAATATCGTTTTGGTGGTCGAAATTTTCAATATAATTATTATAAAAAAACCATACAAACACCAAGTTTATTACAGAGATAATTCCAATAATCACAATTAAAACAAAGTGTAGAATATGCCAATCACGGTGGGCAAAAAATTTCATTTTAGTTTTTTCGTTCTTTTTCATAATTACTCCTTATATAAAAGAGCTTGCGTTAACTCTTTATTTTTATTGTATCAAAACATTTCTAGCTCCGTGAGGTACATAGACAGAATAGCTATTCTCCATCCTTCTCGGAAGCCATCCCCATTGTTTCCAAGAAACAGTAACAGTAACCTGATATCTTCTACCGGTTTGAACTATAAAAGACCTTGCTTTTTGATACGGTACGGACTGATTTCTACCATTAACACTATCCGTTCCGCCAGCAACTACAATACGCGATGCTTCAACTGGGTTTCCTTCTGAAAGACTATCCCCAAGAACAAACGAAATCGAGCGTGTATCAGCTTTAACATCCGAAGACCCAAAAGCTACAAAAGCTACAAAACCTACAAAAATCCCTAGAATTAGAGAAATACCAACGATCGTTTTAGAAAAGAACTTCTTCAATTTATTCACCTTTTATCTTTCTATTTTTTATGAAGATTTGGTGAATTAACACAAGCTTAAGTAGATATTACCACACTAAAGAGCTTATGTCAATAAAAAATCGCCCAGATTTGAGCGATTTTCGAAACAGATTAAACTTTATTTACAACCGGAATAACAATTGGCGTATGACCAGTTGAATCGAACAAGATATGAGAAATATCATCCTTAATCTCTTGTTTCATATCTGCGATTTCAATTTTGCGTTCAACTTCACGATCGGTTTTAATTCGCAAATAGTGGCGAATCTTACCAATCAATTCTTCGCTATCTTTAAGATATACAAATCCGCGAGAAATCACATCTGGAGTCTTCAATAACCGACCCGTTTTCTTGCTTATAGTTAATACGATAATAAAGATTCCTTCTGTTGAAATATGTAAACGATCTTTCACGACAGCATCATGAACCGTATTTCCAGTATTGTCATAAAGAATTGACCCAACATGAACGCGACCACCTTTTTTAATTGTACGTTCTTTGGTTAACTCAATAATATCACCACTATCTGCAACAAGAATTTCATGTCGTTTTAGCCCAAGCACTTTTTGCACCATTTCAGCATTATGCTGAAGCATATAGAATTCACCGTGAACTGGCAAATAGTTTTTTGGACGAATAGTTTCAACCAATCGAACATGGTCGTCATAATATGCATGTCCTGAAAGGTGTAGAGGACCAATTCCATGATAATGACCTCGACCATGCTGAATCACACCAGCACCCTCACGCAACAATCCATCCACTGTTGAGGCGACTCTAGGTTCATTTCCGGGAATAGGACTTGAAGAAAATACCACAACGTCAGTTGCTTTAATTTTAACAAATCGGTGAGCTCCAGTTGCCATACGATTCAAAACGGCATTCAATTCACCCTGCGATCCAGTACACACAATTGAAACTTTCGAATCATCAAGTTTGACAATATCTTCCATCTTCACAATCACGTCTTTAGGGACTTTAATCTTTCGCGACCGTAAAGCAACTTCAATCGCATTAATCATCGAGAAACCTGCAAAGGCCACCTTTCTATCATGTTTTACCGCTTCATCAAGGATTAATTGTAATCGATAAATCTGGCTTGAAAAACATGAAAAAATCAATCGAGCATGAGGATAAGCTGTCATAACTTCGCCAACACTTTCACCGATAGAATATTCACTGTGTGGGTGTGTTCCTGGTGTATCAATATTGGTACTTTCGTTCATTAATAAATCAACACCTTCTTTTTGCGCAATTTCAGCAAGACGCGGAAGATCGAACTGCGTATCCACTGGGTCATTTTCGAAACGCCAGTCGCCCATATGTACAATATTTCCATTCGGTGTGCGAATAACCATTGCTACACACCCTGGAATCGAGTGAAGAACATGCACGAATTCAAGCGTCATATGCTCAGAGATTCGAATCTGTTCGTGTTTAAACGGATCAACAACTTGATAGTTTGGCGAAACTTCAACAACCGCCTCTTCCATTTGACGCTTAATCATACCGATCGTAAAATCAGTAGCATAGATTGGAATATTATTTCCAAATTCAGGCAAGAGTTGGCGAACCGCACCAATGTGATCTAGGTGGGCATGCGTAAATGCAACCGCTTTAACTTTATGCATATTATCTTTCAAATATGTAATATCTGGCGTCATAAAGTTCACACCAGGATAATCTTCGTTAGGGAAAATTGAACCCATATCGATAACCAAGATTTCATCCATATACTCGATTGCGAACATGTTTTTACCAATTCCAAACTCACCCAAGCCACCAAGCGGAATCACTCGCACACTATCTTTCTCTGGACGAAGTTTCTTCAATTTCGAAGCTGTTAATTGCTCACCATCAAAACCATTAAATAGCGATTTATTAACAGGGATATTTACGATATGCTGTGTTGCGCGCATATTAATATCATTCGAAATCATTCTTTGAGCACGAATAACCGCACCACGCCTTGTTGTTGTTGGCAAATTTACCTTTTTTGTATCATTTTTTTGTGAATGAGCGTGCTTAGCGATATTTTTTGCTTTTTGCTGAGCCGCTTTCGAAGATTTCTTTTCGCTTTCTTTTTTACTATTCCCAACGTATTTGTCACGATTTTTTTGCAGATCTTGCGCCTTTTTTTGTAAATTAGCCCGCTTTCGAGCTTGCTTTTCATTAAAATTATTAGTCATTATTCTCCTTGATTTAAAGCGTTCGAAAAATTATTTTTAAAGGTCGGATTTTTTCGAACAAGTAATATTTTAGTACTTTTATTTTACCAAATCTCACAACGAAAGTCAAATAAAAAAGAGCCCGTAGGCTCAAAACTAAAAAGCAAAAAGCGATATTTTTATACGCTCTAAAAGAGAGAATTTATAACCTTTCCCTTTTAACTCTTTATATAAAATAAAGATCACATCCTTTTTAGGGTTTGGGATTTTAACTTTATTTTTTAAAAGAGCCTTTATACCTTTTAAGACAATTTCGCGATGCTCAAGCGTTAAATAATCTATTCCATAATAAACAAATCGTGGCAATATCTCTATAAACTCCCTTTCGAAAATATTATATTTTTCAAAAATAGATAGCTCAACCATATCTATATTAGAGATTTCTTTTCTTGCATTTCTTGAAATATCGTATCCAACATCTCGCCCAGTAATCTTAAAAAGCTCTTCACGAAAAAATTCACAAATATAAATTTTATCTTCAAAGTTCATAGAATGATCTTCTATTAGTTTTGGAATACGCTCTCCGATTACTTGCACTAATTCCCGAGGATTGCGAACGCCCATTAACGATAAGTCACTTAAAATCCCGATATCTTTGCTTTTTTCATCAAAAAGTACTTCTTTTGACATTTTGGTTACCTCCAAAAAAATAAGATTATTTAACTATACGCCTTTTTTGGGTTTTTGTCAATAAAAAAATCCCTGCATATTTGCAAGGATATTAAGAGATTCGTCCGGCTATTACCAATAAAGAATAACCATACCAACAACAAAAGCCCCAACAGCAGTAGCAACACAAAGACTAGGTCCAATAATAGGCAGCAAAATAGCTGATAGAAAAATACCACCAGCAAAAATGCGATTAGCTACAGCATTCTTTTTAAGATCTCTTTCAAATGCATCTATCGTGTAATCTTTTTCCATCGTGTCATATTCGTTTTCTCGCACAAAAGCCACTGCGGGATATTTATCTACCGGAAAAAGCAGCCACTTTCCATCTTCTTCTGAATACACTACCCTGAATCGTTCTGGTGCACGAATGTTGGGCTCTGTGGTAATACAATAAAAACCACCTATAGCAAGAAGTATAACACTCATTAGAACACTAGTAAGAGATGGGTGAAATAAAATTTGAAAAATACCCAGTACAAGACCAAAAACAAGCAAAAGAGCATTTATGCCTTTATAAATTGTTTTTCGACGCCTACCAAAATATTTCATCGCCTCATCCACATTATCAAATACTAGCAATTCTTTATCATCATATCGTCTTTTAACCGTTATCATAAGAATAACCTCCTAAAAAATACTTTCGCAAAAAATACGAACATATATTATAATATCATATTTTTTAAATAAATCAACCAAACAACCTCATTCCAGTTACAAAATAAAAAAGACAGCCTTAGCTGCCTTATTTTTGAGGTGTTTTATGTAAAGTCTTGCAGAACTTTAATCACTTGAGGAGCATTTTTAGTTTTAACTCCTCCGTCAATTTGATATAGGTCTTTTTCTCCCAACCGGAATCTAGTTCTTATTATAACTCTATCACCTTTATTAGAAGTTATTACTTTAACATTAAAATTATCCTTAGCCCAAAATGAAATATTATCCTGAGCGCTCTTAAGATACCACACCCCACACAAAAGAGTGATGAAAAATAGAATAACTCCAGTTGTATTTGGCAAAACACCAGCAATCATAATTGCCTCAACGACAAAAATCATAAGTATCGTCACTACACAAGAAAAATAAAAGCTAAATGCACTTTTATTAATCTGGTTGTTAACCCTTCTCAGATATTCAAAAGCAGTCTTCTGGATCCTCGTAGGATTGTCGATCTCCTTCGTTTTCGGAAAAACATTAAACCAAACTAGGTTGGTTCTATCGTTTCCGTAGCGTTTTTTCTCAAATATTGGTAGATCTTTATTTAAATGCCAATATCCTAGAATACCGATTTTATATCTCATAATGCTAAGAATAAAACCCACCAACCCGACAAAAATGGTTAGTCTATTATTTTGCTTATATACCGAAACAACCAACACACCTAGCCAAATAAGAATAATTAAGTCTATTAGAGAATAAACTATTTTATTATACTTAAAGAAAATCTCCGCTATCTTATCTAGTCGTGAAGTTTTTTCATTGATAATTACTGTATCGCTCTTAACTTCTTCATATTGAAGACTGTTAAAATTACGCATTGTAATGATTTTTGATATTTTCATAATACCACCTCTTATTAATTTTCTTTACTCTTTCGAGTAACTTACATATTATATAATACTTTTTAATATTTATCAAGTCATTGCCTGGTTTTCAAAAATCTGTTAAACTTATTATATGAGTGAAAATTTCGACTTAACCGACTTTTCGGAAGATATCTTTAATGATTTTTCGAAAACCGAAATTCTAAAAACACAAAATAACCCTGAAAAAATCCCGGTTATAATGATTTCTGGTTTTTTGGGCGCCGGAAAAACAACATTATTGAATCATCTTT
>CAUUHU010000030.1:0-6619 GCA_963545035.1 uncultured Candidatus Saccharibacteria bacterium
TAACTGGCATTTTCACGCTATTTTTGAAAATTACATTATATCATATTCTAAATTGTCAGGGAACTATAACTTGGTGAAAACGTAAATGGAAGCGATCGCTATTATATCATATTCTAAATTGTCAGGGAACTATAATAACAAAAAGTTAATATTTAGTCAGCAAATAAAACACTCAAAAGCTTGAAAATATCTTTAATTTTTGATAAAATAAGCTTATAAAAGCGTTTTATTTTGATAAATGAGCGGCTATCAACCGCGAAGCTCCCAGAAGAAAGGGTTAACCGATTAGAACTGGGCGGGAAAGCTCCGTAAAAGCTAAAATTAAGGGCTAAAAGAATCACTTCTTTTGGAATCGAGATGGTATCGCCGAGCTTGCTTGGTTCTCGAATCTAAAAGAGGTGATTTTTAATTTAAAAGGAGGAAAAATGAAATTTCAAGCAAATTCAAGAAGACGAGCAAAAGAATACGAAGCTGATGTTTTGGCGCGCTGGAAAGCAGAAAATACCTTTAAACAATCAGTTGAAAACCGTAGCGAAGATAACGCTTTCGTGTTTTATGACGGCCCTCCATTCATTACCGGTGTGCCACACCACGGAACTCTTCTTAGCTCAATCGTGAAAGATGCTGTTCCGCGCTATCAAACAATGAAAGGTAAGCGAGTTGAACGCCGTTGGGGTTGGGATACGCACGGTTTGCCAGCCGAAAACTTTGTTGAGAAGAAACTCGGTATCACTTCTCGACATGAAGTTGGTGAAAAAATTTCGCTTGCCGAATATATCACAACTGCGCGCGAAAGCATGGTTTCAAATGCGGCGCTTTGGGAGAGTACAATTGATCGTATTGGTCGTTGGGTTGAATTTAAAAATGCCTACAAAACAATGGATAAAAACTTTATGGAAAGTGTTTGGTGGGCGTTTAAAACTCTTTACGAAAAGGGTAAAATTTACGAAGGTGAACGTGTTTTGATGTATGACACGGCGTGGGCAACTCCGCTTTCGAAAAGTGAAGTTACAATGGACAACGATGCCTATAAAACTGTGACTGACCCAAGCGTTTTTGTAAAATTCTGGTTGAAAGATTTCGAAGATACAGAAGGCTCAAAAGATAAAACTGCAATGCTCGCCTGGACAACAACTCCTTGGACTTTACCGGCAAATATGGGGCTATTTGTTAATCCAGATTTTACTTATGCTAAAGTTAAAGTTGGTGATGAATTCTATATTTTAGCAAAAGATTTGCTCGAAAAAGTTTTTGTTGACGAGAAAAAACAACCGATTCCTTTTGAAATTGTTAATTTAATTGATGGTTCAGAATTGGTTGGTTTGAGCTACGAACCGCTTTTCGAAGATTCGAAATATTCGGGCGAAGGCGAAGAGAACGCCTATAAGGTTTGGGGAGCAGATTATGTTTCTCTTGAAAGCGGAACCGGAATCGTTCACTCGGCGCCAGCATACGGTGAAGAAGATTTCAACTTTGGTAAAGAATACGGAATTCCAGTTTTCCATGTTTTGGATGAATATGGTAAATATTTAAACGGTGAATTCGCCGGAAAAGATGTTTGGGAATTCAACAAACCACTTGCTAAAATCTTGAAAGAACGAGGTGTGGTTTGGAAAATCGATTACATTCGCCACGAATATCCACATAATCCACGAACAGGCCACCGATTGATGTATCGCGCGCATCCGAGCTGGTTCTTTGATATTCAAGGTCAAAAAGAATTAATGCTTGAGCAAAACGAAAATATCAACTGGTTCCCAGCACACTTAAAACACGGTCGTTTCGAAAAGAATCTTGAGGCTGCACCAGATTGGAACTTGTCGCGTGACCGTTTTTGGGCAACCGCAATGCCAGTTTGGAAATCCGAAAGCGGTAAAATCCGTGTGGTTGGTTCTTATGCTGAGCTTAAAGAATTGAGTGGTATTGAGCTTGAAGATTATCACCGACCTTGGGTTGATGAAATTACTTTCGAAATTGATGGCGAAAAATACACTCGAATTGATAAAGTGCTTGATTGTTGGTTCGAAAGTGGTTCGATGCCGTTTGCGCAATTCCATTATCCTTTCGAAAACAAGGAGAAATTCGAAAAGAATTTCCCGGGCGACTTCATTGTTGAATATATCGGTCAGGTTCGTGCATGGTTCTACTATGTTCACGCCGTAAACACTGCTTTGTTTGGTAAAAACGCCTTTAAAAATGTGATCACAACTGGTGTTGTTGCTGGAAATGACGGCCGCAAGATGAGTAAATCTCTCGGAAATTACACCGATCCAAACGAACTAATGGACCAATATTCTGCCGACAGTTTGCGATTCTTGCTACTTACTAGCCCACTTTTGAATGGTGAAGATTTTGCGCTTCACGACAAGGATGTTTCAGATGTTGCGCGTAAACTTTCAATGATTTGGAACATGTATGATTTCTTTACGATGTATGCTAGTGTTGACGGTTGGGAATTTAACGGCGAACTCAAAGATCCCTCAAAAGATCTTGAAAACCCACTTGATAAATGGATTGTGGGCCGTGTTCACGAGCTTCGAAATGAAATTACAGAAAATATGGACGTTTACAACATTCCACGTGCGCTTGAAGGTGTTTTGCCGTTCCTTGATGACGCTTCAAACTGGTTTGTTCGCCGTTCACGACGTCGTTTCTGGAAGAGTGAAAATGGTACCGATAAACTTCAAGCTTACCAAACACTTCACTACGTTTTGAGCTATCTTGCATTGATTCTTGCGCCATTTGTGCCTTTCTTGGCAGAAGAGCTTTGGGGCAAAATGGTTAACGATGGTTCAGTTCATTTGAAAGATTGGCCAGAAGCTGGTGAAATTGATAAAGATTTAATTGCTAAAATGGCCGAAGTTCGTGGTTATGTGAATGAAGCTCTCGCGCTTCGAGCAAAGAATGGTGTAAAAATTCGTCAACCACTTGCTAGTGTGAAAGTTCCAAAAAATGCTGATACTTTCGACTTCACGCCAATTCTAATGGAAGAATTGAATGTTAAAGCCGTTGAATACGGTGGTGAAGAAGTTGGTTTTGATTTTGAGCTAACTCCTGAGCTTCGTGCAGAAGGCTTAATGCGCGAGATTATTCGCCATATTCAGGCCACTCGCAAGAAAGCTGGATTGAACGTTGATGATCGAATTGAGCTTAACTTTACATCTGAAAATGCTGAAATTCTCGATGCGTTTAAAAAATTTGAACAAGAAATTTCGAAAGAAGTTTTGGCTACAAAAGTTGAAATTTCAGAAGATGAACTTGATTTTACTCAAACTGTAAAAGTTGAAGGTTCAGAAGCAAAAATTTCACTCAAAAAAGCTTAATCAAGATATTGACAATCAAAATAACTTATGCTATAATACAAGCATAAGTTATTTTTAAAACAAAAAACATAAAAAATCAAAAGGCAAAAATGGAAAATTTTAAGATAAACGATTATAGTACGAACGAACAGGATAAAAAATCTCTTGAACGAGAGAACAGTTTTGAAGAGTTTCAAGATTTTAAATTCGACTCTTTCGAAAGTTTGAGTTCCGAGCAACAAAAAGAAATCGAAAAAACACAAGAGAGTTCAAAAAATGAAGCCCTTGAAAACCTGAACGATATTTATGCGCGCGCCGAACGAAACGCCGACCGCGAAAACAGTAGTTTTTTATTGCGAGATGATGAAATTCAAAACTTGAACATTGTACATTTCGAAGATTATGATGCAAACTTTGAAACTTATGAAGGTCGCGAAAACGAATTTAGCTTGCGCGAAAATCAATTCAAAACACAAGATCAACTTGTTCAAGAAATTAGCACAATGAAATCTGTTCGCCGAGAAGTTCCAGCAGGGCAACGTTTCTCAAATATTATTCGAGCAATTTCCGGAAAAATCACGGCTTAATATCTAGCAAAAAGAAAATCGTTAGAAATATCGATTTTCTTTTAAAAAAGTGTTGACTTTTTATTATGCTTGTGGTAAAATACGGGAGTAAATAAATTAAAAATAAACAAGGACAGAAATGAAGAACGGGAATAATCTCAATTCTACACCTGACACAGGCAAGTCTTTCGAAGAAGCATACGGTGCTTGGGACACTCTGCAAGAAGAGCTAGTCCAGCAAAAACGAGCTGAAGCCGAGGCTGCAGCCGTAAAAAAGCGAGAAGAAGAACTTGCAAAGGGTGCAAAAAAATACGAGAAAGCTGTTCGTGATGCAATCTATAAAGGCGATCAAACTGCCTTTAATGAGATGGCTGAACGTGATGAGCATTATCGTAAGATGGAGAATGGCGAAAATCGAATAGATGATGAACAGCCATACGAATCTTCAGTACTTTCACAAGAAGAAATGGCGCAAGCTGTAAAATCTAGCGACGAAATTCAAAAAATGGACTTGCTTGCTCGTAGAATCCAAAATGCTGGAAGCGACGAAGCTAAAGCAAAATTCCAACAACAACTAGTTGAACTTTCGAATGATTTTTCGAAAGGTGAAGGTGCTATTGCGGTTAAAGATTGGCACGACCAATCTCAATGGGATTTCAAAGAAGCTAGCCAAGCTGAAGGATTCCGCCAAAAAGTTCTTGATACAATTTGGGAAAAAGCAATGGAAACTCCAAAAGCTGATGATCAAGAAAATGATAACTCAAATGATGATGATCAAGAACCACAGGTTGCTAACAATATAGACGATCAAAAAGTTAGTGTCAACTATAATGTTGAAAATAATATTGACGATGAGCAAAAGCCAGAAATGATCGAACAAAACGAGTATGAAAAGAAATTTGACGAAATGCTCGTGAATGGTGCAACAGCTGATGAGTTGGCAAGATATCGCCGTTCGATCCGCGCAGACTTTATTAGTAAGGACGAGATGACACCTGAAAATAAAGAAATGTTAGGCCGTATGGCAAAAGTTGGTTTTGCGGTTGGCGATATTGCGCGAGAAAACACTCAAGATACAGAAAACAATGCTGAAGAAAAAGTTGGACGATTCCAAAAACTCAAGAAAAAAATTGGTAAGAACATCTTAAAATTTGGTGCATTAGTTGGTCTTGGTGTAACCGTATTCGGAGTTGGCCGTCAAGCTACTGAGTCAGTTCGTACTAACAACAGTGAACCAAAAGTTGAAAACAAAACTAAGACAGAACTTAGTGATGCTTCGGCAACGGAATTCAGCAAACAAGCAAGCTTCGATAGCAGCAATGCTCAAGAGCAAGAAAAGAACTTTAATAACGGAAAATACGATTCAGAAAATAACGACTACAATAAAGTTGATCAAAAAGAGAATCAATATTCGATTGGTACAAGCGTAGCAGAGCTTTCGAATGAAGACTTCCAGAAAAATATGATTGAATCGCACAGTGAAGATGACATTGAATATATGGGACAATTCTTTGTTAACGATTCTGAAGCGGCTCAAAAATATTTGGGAATGTCGAACGGCGAAGTTGACAATTTAGTTGATGCTGCACGGAACGGTGATCAATCTGCTTTCCAAAAATTGAATGAAGCTTATACAAACTATATGGCTGGCGCTAAAGTTGTTGGTCAAGAAGCTTTGGATGGTGATTATTACTCAATCTTTGTGAACGGTGATAAAAACTACGCTCACTCTGAAGGTGCGTTTGGCGGAACAGCTCGTGTTGTTCAATTGCAAAACGGTCAACAAATTTTGATTCGTGACCAATGTAAGCAGTTGATGATGAAGAAGCAAGTGAATGTTCCTAGCGGATGGACAACTCCAACAATTCCGTTTGAACAAACTTATACCCCACCCGCTCCAAATACTCCACCAACACCAAACATTCCACCGGAGACACCTCCAAACACTCCACCGGAAACTCCACCCGAAACTCCACCCGAGACTCCACCCGAGACACCTCCAAACACTCCACCGGAAACTCCACCCGAGACTCCACCGGAGACACCTCCAACACCAGAAACTAAGTTTACAGAAGATCAGTCAATCTATAACTACGGCGGCTCTGTAACTAAAATGGATGCTGGAGAATTAACTCAAGCTCCAACTGCAGCAGAAGAAGCTGGTAAAGCAACTTATGATGTGGCGCCAGGTGCTGAAACTACAATTGCTGCTGAAGGTGTAGATAACGGTATCGATAATTCAAATATAGCTAACCAAGCTAGTCAATATGGTGGTGAGATAACTACTGATCAAGCTGCAGCACAAGCTGCGCAACAGGTTGAGGCTTCGGCAAATGCGCAAGCTAATGCTCAAGACCAAAACCAGTCTGTAAATATTGGTGGTCAGAATATTTCGTATGACGATATTCAAAGAGCACAAAACGGACAATAATAAAAAATAAAAAAGGCAAAAAATGTTAATTAAAAATAAAATACAAAATTTGGGGGTTGCAGTAATTGCAACCCTCGTAGGTGCAGCGTTTTTTGGTTCAACAGCATTTGCTTATGGGCCAGAACGGCAAACTTTTACTGCTGAAAACCCTGCAGACCACGTAACATTTAACTCAATCACAAACAACCCAACAGTTGGTGATGAACGAAATTTCGTTCGAGTTCGCCAAGTTGGTAGCGCACAATTTGTTGATAGTGTTGATATTGTTCCTGGTCAAGAATATGAAGTTTATATCTATTATCACAATAATGCGAAAGATT
>CAUUHU010000031.1:0-6574 GCA_963545035.1 uncultured Candidatus Saccharibacteria bacterium
ATTCAAACGATCGGGCGAGCGGCTAGACACGAGGAAGGAAAAGTGATTATGTATGCCGATAAAATAACTCGTTCAATGAAGCTTGCGATTGATGAAACAAATCGGCGACGAGAAATTCAAAAAGAATATAATTTAAAAAACAATATTACGCCAAAAAGTGTTGCAAGCGAAATTGGTGAAGGTTTGCGCGCGATTATTCCGCAAAAAGACAAAAAACCAAAGTTAGATTTAAGGAAAATTCCGCGTGAAGAATGGAATAATTTGATTCAAGATTTAACAAACCAAATGAATCTTGCCAGTGCGAATTTGCTTTTCGAGGAGGCGGCAGATTTGCGAGATCAGATTGCGGAAATTAGAAAGAGAATGGTGAAATGATACGAGATGAGTTACTTTTCACATAGGTAACAAAGTTGCTGGTTGGGAAAATGTTATTATATCTTCAAACTTTTCTGTTGTCCCTTCGTCTGGGCAAAATTTCACATTGGAATTGCCTGGAGCTTCTAGAAACTTTAGGGTTTATGGAACTAAGAGGGTCACTGTTGCTGGTTTTGTGAAGTATAGAAATTTTTTCGGAGGCATAGGAATTAAGGAATTTACAAGAGTTATAGAAATTCCTGATAAGGGATATTTCATATACATAAAATAGAATAGTTTTTTGGGCGAGCTATTTTAATTGAAAGGATATTTATGAAATTTATTAATCAAAAAGACAAGAAAGTTTTTAAAATAATTGCGGTTTTGTTGTTCATCTTATGGAATTTAATTCTTTCGGCTGGAGTAATTTTTCTTCATCAAAGAATTAATGAGACTGTTGAAAATTCGGGTGAGATTAATGTAAATCAAATGAATTATATAAACGAGCTAAATCAACGAATCGAAAAACTTGAGCAAAAGTAAAATAACCCTTTTGGGTTATTTTTGTAGTTGAATTTTAATTTTTTCTATTTCTGCCTGAGAATTTATTGTCTTTTTGTATAAGTCGTCGAAAGCATCGGTTGCTCGCGAATAGATAAAAATAATTGCTACTGTATTTAAAACCGTAAGTGCTATTAATGCTATAAGTCCTATTTTTAATGATTTTTTCATAAATATCCTCTCTGTTAAATATAAAAAGAGAGCAGTTTTAGTCTTGCTCAGGACATTGGAAGGAATTTTATCTTGAAGGGGATACATTTATTACGTTAGTTCTATGTCAATAATTGTAACTAGTATTAACTTGGACAGCTCCTCCTTGATTATAGTTCCATCCAGATTTGATATTGGAACCCCATCTTTGTGGCGTACCTCCAACTCCTACGTGAACTTGATAGGGTTTGCCTTGGGTGTCGTAATACCAAGTTCTATTACTCCCCGAACCACGGAGTTCTGCCCAGCCCGAGCGTCCACCCTGAACTTCTACCCACATACCCACGATGGGTCGTCCATTTCCGTCAAATACATTACCACCAGCCGCATAAGCTGGCTGTGCTGTAATAAGGCTTATTGCAATTACTGAAGCAGCTACTACTGTACCACCAAATAAAAACTTCTCGAACTTCATAAGAAATTCCTCCTTTGAAATGTGCTATGTTTTCAGAATATAAAAACATAAATATTATAACACGCATAAAACTAAAAAAAACAATATTTTTTATGCTTATTTTCAACACTTTAAAAATCTTTCGAAAAGTGATATAATGAGATAAGTTATGGAGATTATAGAATTATTAAAGGTGATTATAGTTAGCGCTATTGAGGGGATCACCGAATGGCTTCCAGTTTCAAGTACTGGACACATGCTTTTATTTGATCATTTTGCTAAATTAAGTTTTTCGAAAGATTTTAAAGACCTATTTATGGTTGTTATTCAGCTTGGCGCAATCATGGCGATTGTTTTTATCTATTGGTCAAGACTTAATCCTTTGGATAGACATAAGAATTCTCGCGAAAAACATGAAACGATCGAACTATGGAAAAAGATAATTATTGGTGCAATTCCTGCTGGTGTTGTTGGCTTATTGTTGAATAATTTTATCGAAAAACATTTCGAAAATATGTGGGTTATTGCTTCAATGTTAGCTATTTATGGTGCACTATTTATTGTTATTGAACGATATCGCGCTGTTCATAGGATTTCTCCACGAGTCGAAAAATTTGAAGACATGACATATAAGGATGCTGCTAAAATTGGCGCATATCAGATGCTAGCTTTAATCCCAGGAACTTCTAGAAGTGGTTCAACTATCATTGGTGGTTTGTTGACAGGGGTTTCGCGTAAGATCGCTGTAGAATTTTCATTCTTTATGGGGATTCCTATTATGTTAGGGTCGAGTGCGCTAAAAATAGTAAAATACGGTTTTAGGTATTCGTCTAGTGAGATTATGTATTTGGCAATTGCTTTGGTGACTACGTTTATTATATCAATGATAGTTGTTCGATTCTTGATTGATTATCTTAAAAAACATGATTTTCAACTATTTGGCTGGTATCGAATTATCCTAGCTTTAGTGATGGTCTGCTGTTTTATGATAAAATAATTTTTAACTTTAAATAAGATAGAAAGTATGGTAAAATAAGAACTATGAACTGGAAAACAATAGTTAAATCGATGAAAAATAGAGACATGCAAAAGCGTGTTTTTGGGGTGATTGGGCTTTTAGTAATTTTTAGATTTTTAGCACATGTACCAATCCCGCTTGCTAATGCAGGAAATCTTAAAGAGGTTGTTGAGTCGGCTATTAAGAGTACGGATCTTGGTGGATTTATTAATCTTTTGACAGGTGGAGCTTTGACTAGCTTTTCTATGATGCTGGTTGGACTAAGTCCATTTATTACAGCTTCTATTATCACTCAGTTGATGACTAAAGCCATTCCTTCCCTTGAAGAGCTGAATAATGACGGTGAATCTGGTCGTCGTAAAATTAATCAATGGACGCGAATTTTAACAGTTCCTTTGGCGATTATTCAGTCAATTGCATATGTTTTTATTCTTCAGACTACAGTGCTTCAATCAAATTCTGCAGCATTCAGTGGAATGAGCCTTACAAACTGGATCGTTGCTGTTACAGCTATGGTTACAGGGTCTGTTCTTTTGATGTGGATCGGTGAAATTATTACTGAAAAAGGCGTTGGAAACGGTATATCTTTAGTTATTTTTGCTGGTATTATTTCGCAATTACCAACAACTTTAGCTACTTTAGTTTCTTCAATTTCAGATACTAAAGACGGTGCACTAAGTGTTTTTGGATGGTTTACACTACCGGTTAATAGGATTACTTTTGTGGTAGCTGTAATTCTTGCTGTGGTTAGCTTAATACTTTTGTACATCCTGGTTAAAATCAATGAAGCTCAACGCGTTATTACCATTAATTACGCAAAACGAGTTCATGGTAATTCTTCTTATGGTGGAATTAAAAGTATTTTACCTGTTAAATTGATTGTTGCGGGAGTTATTCCAGTGATTTTTGCTGTTTCATTTTTAAGCTTGCCTGCATTTATAGGTCAAGTTATGAAAAATGCGAAAGTTAATGTTGACCTAGCAAATAACCTTATCAAATGGTTCTCAGCACCAAATCAAGGAACTTTTACAGGCGCTTCTCTTGAATCGTTTATTTATCCGGCGGTATACTTCATCTTAATTGTTGTATTCACTTATTTCTATACTTCAATTGTATTTAATTCAAATGAAATTGCAGACAACCTACAGAAACAAGGTGGGTTTATCGAAGGTGTTCGTCCAGGGATTTCTACTGCTAACTATCTTAATAAGGTGGTTAATCGCTTAAATCTGTTTGGTGCGGTGGCTCTTGGTCTAATTGCTTTATTGCCATTCGTGGCTGATTATCTGTTATATAACCTTGCTTCGATTCAAAGTAGCAATTTATCTATCGGAGGAACAGGTATCTTGATTGTTGTAACTGTGGCTCTCGAAACAATTCGTCAAGTGAACTCACGAGCGTTAATGGTTACATACGACGACTATAAATAAGAGGCTTAAATGAAAGTTAAACACTCTAAGAAAAAATCAAGGCAAATAGTTGTTGTTGCACTTAGTGTTTGTTGGCTTTTACTGATTGGCTATACGGGTTTTTATGTCTATGTTAATTTTATCCAAGCGAAAGATATAAACTCAAATTCCAGCCAGACCGTGGCTAGCCACGAGGTTGATGAAACTGAAGTTACTCAAGAAAAAAAGGATGAATATCAGGTCCCTAATCCTTCTTTTCCGAGATATCTTTCAATACCGAGCTTAAAAATATTTAATGCAAGGGTTGTTCAGATCGGAACAATTAAAGATACTGGACAGTTAGACTCTCCAAAATCAATCTATGATGCAGGATGGTATGTGAAGAGTAGTCTGCCTGGAGTTGGAAAAGGGGCTGTTTTGATTGATGGGCATAATGGCGGTCCAACAAAAGGAGGTATTTTCGAGAATCTAGGAAATCTTTCTAAGGGCTCTGAAATTATTATTGAGCGTGGGGATGGTCAACGTATAACGTATCAGGTTGTTGACAATAGAGAAATGTCTGTCGAAGATATAAATAATGAAAGCAACCCTCTTGGTATGAAGACAATGCTGAACTCAATGGATCCAAAAAAAGAAGGATTAAACATGATTACTTGTGTCGGTGACTGGGATTACGCTAAAAATACCTTCAACAAACGCGTAATGTTGAGAGCAGTTCGAAAATCATAATTTGACCTAATAATAAAAATGTGCTATGATATGGTTCTAGCACATTTTTATTAGAAAAGAGGTATTGGTTATGCCAAACTTTAAAGAGAAGGTTGCATTTTTTGATATCGACGGCACGATTAGAACAAAGCCGTTGCCAGAAAGTTTATATGAAATTCTTATTCGTGATTATAAATATCGTGGAAATAATTTGGAAAAATATCAAGGATTTCAAAATGAGATCAAAGAACTTCGAAAAGCCTATAAAACTTCTGAAAAGAATTCTGATGAATTGTTCGGGCAATATTGTCAAACAGTTGTCGCTTTTGCAATGATAGCATTAGAAAAATACACTTCTGAAGAAGTTCGTGAAATTGGTCGGAGAGTCGTAGTTGAGTATCGAGGTAGTCAAGATTATGTTTCTACGCTAAATATAATTAACCTTTTAAAAAAAGAAGGTTTCAAGCTTGTTGCTATTTCTGGGTCGCCAAAATTCTTAGTTGATGCTTTTGTGAGAGAATATGATTTCTCTATGGGAATTGGTCAAGATTACGAAAAGGATAATCAGGGAATCTTTAGGGAAACTAAAATCCGAACATTCGAAAATAAGCATATGTTTGTTGAACAAGTATTGGAAAAGATGAGTAAAAAGCCATTCGTATTCAACAGAGAAGATTTTTTTGTTGTTGCGGCAGGAGATACTCAGGGTGATTTTTCAATGATGAAATATGCGGATAAAGCGTTTGTCATAAACCCTTCAATAACTTTTTTCGATCAAATTATTGATTTTTTAGGAGAAGATTCAAATAAAACTGACGATCGTTGTAAATTTACAGTAATTTCTGAAAGGAAGCGACGACCAGTTGTTGAAAACATTCTTCCAAATACCGAAAAAAAATCACCAATGATTAGAAGTCTTGACAGTTTTGAATTGTGGATTTATAAAGAACTTCATCGTTGGATTTAGAGTTAGCGGTCTACGGATCGCTTTTTATTTTTTAGAATTTTTTAAAACCCCCTTGACTTTTTAAAGATAATAGGGTAAAATTGTATAGATTTATGGCTCAAAAGGAAGTAATAAAATTGGAAGGACGAATCGTGGAGGCTTTGCCAAACACGCAGTTTAAAGTTGAACTTCAAAATGGGCATACAATCATCGCTCATATCAGCGGGAAAATGCGAAAGCATTATATTCGTTTAGTGCCGGGCGATAAGGTTGAAGTAGAGTTGACCCCTTATGATCTTACTAAGGGAAGAATCAGCTTCCGCCTAAGAGATTAGCAAGTTCAAAATAGAGAAAGCCAAAATTTAAATGGCTTATTATTTCTATGGGGATTTGCAGATAATATAAACCTAAAGGATAAGGAGTTTTTATACACTTATGAAAGTTCGTGCAAGTGTTAAAAAAATCAGTCCAGATGACATTTTAGTTCGCCGAAAAGGTCGACTACGTGTTATCAATAAGAAAAAACCTAAGAATAAGCAAAGGCAGGGTTAAGTATGGCTCGAATCGCAGGGGTAACAATCCCAGCAGAAAAGCAAGTTTGGATCGCTCTTACTTACATTTACGGTATTGGTGAAACAACTTCGCGAACCATCCTTGCGGCGGCTAATATTGAGCCGACCACTCGGGTGAAAGATCTCACCGAGGCTGAAGAACAGAAACTACGTGCAATTATTGATAATGATTACACTGTAGAAGGTGATCTGCAACGCCTCGTGGCAAATAATATTAAACGTCTAAAAGACATTAACAATTACAAAGGTATGCGACACAAAGCAGGTCTACCTGTAAACGGTCAGCGCACACGAACGAACGCACGAACTCGAAAGGGTCGCGCAATCGCCGTTGGTGGAGCACAGCCAAAAGCAGCAAGTAAGACTTGATTTGAGAAAGGGATAGAATTATGGCAGAAAAAG
>CAUUHU010000032.1:0-6054 GCA_963545035.1 uncultured Candidatus Saccharibacteria bacterium
TTATCGTCGCAAAATTTTGCTCAAAATTGTGCGCAACAAATATCTTTTGCGATAGTCGCCGGCAGATTCAACCGCCACACCGCGAAAACCAGCCTTAAAACGCAACAAACTCGCCTTTGGCTCTGCTGTAATACCATAAAAATTATATTTCGAAGCTCCCGCGCGAATCGCTTCTTTAATCATATGATCTTGCAAAAATGTAGAAGCTGGAATTTTGCGATAGTCTTGAAGAGTTCCGCCCTCAAAATAAACAACTTCGTTTTTCGAAAAGATAAACACGCCAGCAGAAATTAATTTTCCCTCAAATTCTACACCCATAAAATGCGCTTGCTTGCCAAAACAAGTTTTTAAATTGTGATAATATTCTTCATCCCGCGTGCCAACACCATTTTTTTGGTTTGAACTCTTTAAAATCGCCACAAAATCAGCAAATTCACCCTCTTCAACCTTGCGAATACTCACACCTTTTTTTATTGCCGCACGCAAATTTCGGCGGGTAGTTTGGTTATAGGTTGCCGCCACATCATCTTCGCTTAGCTCTGTTAGGTCTTTCAAATAAACGTGCATGTTTACATCCATGTCAAACTCGTGCTTAAAGCCAGAATGATACTTAAAACCAGCTTTTAATAGCGGCTCGCTTAGCCATTTTAGGTTAGTGCTTTCAATAATTTCAAGCTTATCATTACGAAGGGCACGCACCACTTTTGGTAAAATCCGGTAAGAAATCGCTCCATGCTCACGCGCAAATTCTTCACTCTTCACCAAAAAATCCACAAAATCTGCTTGCGAAACACCATTTTGTTCAACCATCACCAAATCGAAACGCTTATTTTTGTTAGAAATCAACCCAGCAACTTCGATATTTCCGCCATTTTTTAACGCCACAAAATAGCACTCTGCGCCACGTTTCTTGCGCATTTCGGCAAATTCTACACTTTGTAACCAGTCAATGTTTTTATCTTGGCAATAGTTTTGATATTCTTCTTTTAAAATCTCTACAAGGCTTTTCATATATCCTCTATTTTAACACAAAAAAACCAATTTTAAAACCAGCCCGATAGCTCTTTTTGCTACTGAAAGCTGGTTTTAAACTTTTTGCTTTAACTAATTTTAAGCACCCGCTGGCTTGTCTTCGGTTGGTTTTGGCTCGGTAGTTTTGGCTTTTTCAACCTTTTCAAAATGTGCCGCTTTTAGCTTATCTTTTAAGGCATCACCCGCCACAAAACGAACTTTTACACCCTCAATCGAGCTTGCCGTTACATCAGATTCTTTATCTTGACCTTTAGATTGAATGGTTGTGTGAAAATAACCAAGTTTTCCAAGATGAACACTTTCGCCTCGCTCTAATCGCTTCAAAAGCTCATCTGTTAGTGCTAGTAGCACCGCATGCACATCAATATGGCTCACTGTAGTTGAAGTTTCTGAAATACTATTGGCAATTTCATCCAAATCAACACGACCAGATTCAGCCAGTTGAGCATAAAACTTTTTTGGCTCCTCACGTTTTGCAGGATTTACAAGTTGAACAACTTTATATTTAAGACTCATTTTCCTCCTTAAAAGGCTTTTGATTTGTTTTACTATAGCAGTTAATTAAAAATGCTATAGATGATTCTTAAATGTGCTTAGCAAATTTTAAAAAGTAGCGTAGCACTTTTGTTGGTTTGCTATAGGGGATTAAAAATTCCTCCTTTCACCTTGCCAAAATCACCAAGTTATTTCCTTAAAAGTGCTTGATTTCCTGATTTAATTATAGCACTTTGAACGGGTTAAGCGCAAGCGGGATTGTAAATTTTTATTGCTTATTTACAATTTTTTTAGTTGCAGCAATCCTTTTATCTGCATATTTAACGACATCTTTAATAATTAGTTTAGAAATAGCTTTTAAAAATATTTCAATATAATTGATATCCATTTTACCATTTTTTATTGGTAGACAAATCTTTTGGTCTTGAATTGTTTGAACATTATAACTAGAACTTCCCCATGAGAATTTCGAGAAAGATCGAGTTATTGCAGTTACAAACAATAAAGCATTTTCTTTTCTAAAACCTTGAAACTTTGGTTTCAATATTTTTATTTTATCGCCCGTGAAATATGGTTTCTCCTGATAAAATGAAGTAGCGGTATCTTGTCCGAATGAAATCGTGTTTCCATCATTCAAATAATCCGTACTCTCCCGAATATAACCTTTAATTCCATTATCAGAACTTTTTCTTACTACATAGGGATATTCACCATTACTTAATAAATCAACTTTATTAGCATCAAATCGTTTTTTATAAGTCTGCACATCAAATAAATCACCAATTCGATATTCGTCCCACTCAACAGAATCATAAGATTCAAGAACTTCTAACTCTCTGTTAGATAACTCATAATCATCCAATCCGCTAACTTCTAAGTAGTTTTTCAGCTCCGCGACGCGCTGAGCTTCCAGCTCCGCGACGCGCTGAGCTTCCAGCTCCGCGACGAAAGTTTCCATAAAATCAAAGTCAATTTTTCCATTTTTAGTTGGTAGATAAATTTTTTCATCTTGGACCCTTAGCCATCCCGCTTTATTTGTCCACTCATATTTACCATGAAGCACACCATTTATAACGCTCGAAATAAACACTCCGTCATTTCTATTGAATTCTATAGAAGGATCTTTCCAGTCTATAGCATAAGCATCCTGTAGTACTGTAAATTTATTACTTTGAAAAAAGGTTACTCCAGTATTTGCTCCGTTTGCTGAGATAGAAATAACATTCTGCAAAATAGTTGCATTCTCCATGGGAACATAGTTATTTAACCCTTGGTTTTCAATTCCTGCAGTTAATGCTGGCAATTTATATACCTCATCAGGGATTTTTTTCAATTCGGACGTTTTATACTTTAATGGGTTAACTTTGACTTTTTCAAATAAATCACCAATTCGATATTCGCCCCACTCAACATTCGCCAGTTTTTCGTTAAGTGAGGCATCTATTTTCCCAGAGTTTCATCCTCCTTATTAGATTCACTCTTTAATAAATTTGAGACCTCCCAAGATAGATAGTCACCAACCGTCTTTTTAAAATCTTCTAGCTTTGGTTTTATATCAATCGGCGCGGTTTGATTCCAATCATCGCCTTTATCAACATCAATATAGCCTTCATAATATTCTGATTCGGTTAAATAGTTCAATTTGCTCTTGCCAAATTTAACCAAATCAACCACTTCTTGATATTTTTCTTTAGCATGGTCTGTGTCGCGAAGGTTAATACTTGCTTTCTTGCGGTTGCTTCTAGTGTAGCCATCATTCGTAAAGTCGATAAATTTCACCATGTAGTCATTTTCATGAGCTTCACCAACTCTAAAAACATAAATATATGTTTGAACGCTAGACTTACCAACAAACAAATCAATAGGCATTTTAATACTTGCAAGCAATCTATTTGATTTTAAAATATCTTTGTTTATTTCGGTAGCTTTACCGCTTCCTGCTGAACCTTGAATAATAATAGCTGCATAACCCGACTTCATCATAGAAAGAGCACGCTTAACAAAAATCATACCATTACCTTCTGCTGAGTATGGTGGATTTAGAACAAAAGCAGTTGCTGGGAACTCTTCATTAGTTTTACCGTAGCCATATTTTCCGTTAAATTGTTTTAAGGAGTCTTCATTGATAATATTTGATGAACCATCTCCCATCATAATCATATTAAGAACGGCTAACATATAAACAGACGAGAGAATTTCCAAGCCTAAAAGTTGGTTTGCTTTAATTTCTACTTCTTTTTTATATAATTCATCTGGTGATGTAATTTTTGCTTTAGCATCGTTAAGCATTTCATTCATTGCCGAAACCAGCAATCCAGCGGAGCCAGTTGCAAAATCCCAAACATATGAATCTTTATCTACACGAGCTAATCTAACCAATAAAGTAGCCACATAAGATGGGGTTAATACAACATCGTTGAGTTTATCCTGCGTAAAACCTAACCATGAATACATCTCGTTAAAGAGTTTTCCTGTAAAGTCTGTATTTAAACCAATTTTATAATAAATACCTAAATCATCAACTATTTTACTAAATACTCGTTTAAGCTGGCTTTCACCATTTATTGGCTTATTGATGTTATCGGTAGTTAGTGTGTTTTTTAGCGTTCGAATGATTAATTCTTTCTTAGCTTGAGGAATATTTTTCTCATTTAAAAATGAGTTAACTTTTCGAATAATAATATCGCCGTCTCGATTACCTTCTTCTGTAGAGGATTTTAAATCTTCTTTGTCTAGAGGTTTCACTTTTCCTGCCACACCAAGAGTAGCAATAATAGAAGCCGCCACCAAATAAACGCGGTCATTTTCACCTAAACCTTTTTCATTTTGATAAATATCGTTATTTAGTTTTGTTAGACTTGCATCAATTTCTTTTTCACGTTGTTCTTTTAATTTTTCAGCCTCTTCAGCAGTCAACTCTAAAGTCTTTACCTTTTCAATAAAGGCATCAAAGTTATCGGGTTTAAGAAAAGATAGATCAGTATAATTATCTATTTTTTGACCAATACCAAAATTGTCTTTTGAAACATAATAAACCCCAATTTGTGTTTGGAGCTCGCCAAGTTCATTTTTATAACCCGTAACACCGATTGAAATAATATTAGTATAGCTTGTATAATGCAATAACGCATTAGCATAGTGAACTGCACCATTAACGGCAAAAGAGTTGATGTTTGTATAATTTAGCTCGTTTTTAGCTTTTCGGTTGTCAACTCGACCATCAGAATCTAGTTTTTCTAATTTATCTTTATATCCTTTATATTCAATTAGAATAGGCCAATAATCTGTATGTTTATCTTTAAGCAATAGTTTAGCATCGGGGCGATTTCCTCCAACTCCTCCTCGCTTAGAATAGTATTCTGACAATGCGTTATCAATCTCAGAATTTAAAGTTTCTTGTTCTAATTTATAATCTAAACCATACGACTTCAACCAGCCGTTAACTAAATCTGCTACCATAGGCTCAACTGATTGAATACTTGTTTTTGCCATACCTAAAAGCTCCCTTTTTTATTATATTCCATACTATTATATCATACATTAATATAAAAAAACCACCTCCCGAAAGAGGTAGTTTTTAAGTTTTCGAAATTATTATTTAGCGTTTCGCTTTTCAATAATTTCTTGTGCAACGTTAGGTGGAACTTCTTCGTATTGCGCAAGCTCCATTGTTGAGGCTGCACGGCCTTTACTCATTGAGCGTAAGTCTGAAGTGTAACCAAACATATTTGCAAGAGGCACAAAACCTCGAATAAGTTTTGTTCCGCCCATCAAATCTTCCATTGAGTCGATTCGACCACGGCGTGAATTCAAGTCTCCAATTACATCGCCCATGAATTCTTCAGGAGTTGTAATTTCAACTTTCATTACAGGTTCAAGAAGAACTGGATTTGCCTTCTTAATACCTTCACGAGTTGAAAGCGCACCAGCCAATTTAAAGGCCAATTCGCTCGAGTCGACATCGTGATAAGAACCATCGTAAAGTGTAGCTTTAACATCAACTACTGGGTAGCCAGCAATCACACCGCCTTCAAGCGTTTCAAGCACACCTTGCTCAACTGGTTTGCGGTATTCTTGTGGCACAACACCACCTTTAATTTCATCAAAGAATTCAAAGCCTTTTCCTGGTTCATTTGGTTCAAAGCGAATCCAAACGTCACCATATTGACCACGACCACCAGACTGTTTTGCGTGTTTACCTTGAGCTTCAGCAGTTCCACGAATAGTTTCACGGAAGGCAACTTGTGGCTCACCAACATTGGCTTCAACGTTAAATTCACGCTTCATTCGGTCGATCAAGATATCAAGGTGAAGCTCACCCATTCCTGACATAATTGTTTGACCAGTTTCTTCATCTGTGTGAACTCGGAAAGTTGGGTCTTCTTCAGCAAGTCGTTGAAGAGCGATTCCCATTTTTTCTTGGTCGGCTTTAGTTTTTGGCTCAACCGCAATCGAAACTGGTGGTTCAGCAAATTCAATACCTTCAAGAATTACACCGTGGTTCAAATCACAAAGAGTTGCACCGGT
>CAUUHU010000033.1:0-5929 GCA_963545035.1 uncultured Candidatus Saccharibacteria bacterium
GGCGAAAAAGAACTAAAAGATATTATCATTGAAACTAATTTTTCGAAATTAAGCATTGCGCCTAGCACGCCTGTTTTAGCTAATGCTGAGGTTGAGCTTGCGTCAGTTAAAGGCCGTTTTTCACGATTGAAAGATGCGTTAAAAACTGTTGAAGCTGATTTTGACTACGTTATTTTGGATTCACCACCAAGTTTGAGCCTGCTTACGGTTAATGGTTTTATTGCTAGCGACTACTTAGTTTTACCTGTTCAGGCTGAATTTTACGCGATGGAGGGTCTTGGTCAGTTGCTGGAAAGTATGAAGCTTGTAAAGAAGGGAATGAACCCAAATCTTGAGCTTTTAGGTGTCTTACCAACAATGGTTGACGCAAGAACCACTTTAGGAAACCAAGTTCTTGAAGAAATTAAAAAATTCTTTCCAGATAAGATTTTTTCAAATGCGATCCCTCGAAATATTCGCTTAGCTGAAGCGCCAAGTCATGGTGTGCCAATCGGTGTTTATGATAGATTTAGCAAAGGTTCGCGCGCATATAAAGCTGTTGCGAAAGAAGTTATTCAACGCATAGAAAGGAGTAAATAATGGCGAAAAAAGGTCTTGGCCGAGGTTTTTCTTCACTTATTCCTACAGAAATGCTGGTTGATGAGAAGCTTGATTCGGAATTGGGCTTAGGTCAGGTTGATGGCGAATTGAAAGAAATTAAGATCAGTGATATTTCGCCAGATCCAGAACAGCCTCGTAAATATTTTAATGACGAAAAGCTTAAGGAACTGGCTAATTCTATTGAAATTCACGGTGTTTTACAGCCAATTGTGGTTGTTCGAAAAGATTCAAAGTTTTTGATTGTTGCTGGTGAAAGGCGATATCGTGCCTCAAAGATTGCTGGCTTGAAAAAAATTCCAGCAATAGTTCGTGAATTTTCAGATCAGAAACGGCTAGAACTTAGCTTAATTGAGAATATTCAACGCGATAATTTGAATGTTCTTGAAACGGCTGAAGCGTATGCAAAACTTCGTGAACAATTTAATTTAACAGCTAAACAGATTGGCGAAAGGGTTGGCGGAAGGAGCGAAAGTGCCATTTTGAACACTCTTCGATTATTGAAACTTCCAAAAATCGTAAAAGATTGTATTCTGTCAGGAAAAATAAAAGAAGGACAAGCTAGGCCGCTACTTAAAATTGATGATAAAACAATCGAGAAAATCCTTCCAAAGATTATTGAAGAAAATTGGAGTTCTCGTAAAATTGAACAATTTTTAGTAAATTACAAGAAACAGAATGAAGGCGATAAAAAAACTGAACCTAAAAAAATGAACAATAATCCTTTCGAAAAAACCGTTCAACATATTTCGAAAAGATTGAGTGCTCCGGTAGATATTAAAACTTCAGCGCGTGGTTCTGGAAAAATTGTGATTAAGTTTAAAACCGAAGAAGAACTTAAAAGACTTGAAGAAATTCTTTCAAAATAAAAAACCGAGATTTTACTCTCGGCTTTTTATATTTTTTAAACTTGTTTGTATTCGAAATTCCTAATTTTATTAAATGGGAAAATTCGAAAGGCGACAGGGCCGACAATTTTATACAAGGGAACCGTACCGAGGCCACTTCTTGAGTCGTAAGAATTATTACCTTCACGGTTATCACCAGAAACAAATATTTCATTTTCTGGAACAGTCCATTCGCCGTCGTGGCTTGTATAACTTTTTGGTTCGTGGTTAAAGTTATCGTCTGGATTAAAGCCATTCGGATGGTTTTTATTATAAACTGTTAATTTACCATTTTCGACTTTAACTTTTTCTCCAGCAAAAGCAATTACACGCTTGATAATATATTGATCTCTCATGCCTTCAATATATTGTGGATTTTCGAAAACAATAACTTCGCCACGTTTTGGTGTGAATTTTGTATTCGTAAGGTTTGCCCAGGTTGTCTGAAGGCGACTAATAATTACTTTGTCCCCATCGGCAAAAGTCGGATCCATACTTGACCCTACCACTGTAAAGCTTTGAAAAATAAAAGTATTAATTAAAATAGTTCCTAAAGTCACGCAAACTATAAAAATAAAAATCCCAAAAGTGTCGGCCGCCCAAGGGTGCCGTTGCCAAAAATTACTCTTCATTTTTCCATTTTAACACGTTTTTTAAAGCTTTTCAATTATGGTTATTTTTTAAAATATGTGATATAATGAAAGAAGTATGGATTTTATTAAAATTTCGAAAAAGAATTCTTTTTGGGGAAGTATTGCGCATATTTTTCTAAATATTATTTTAGCGGTAACTATATGGCTTTCAATTTATATTACAAAAACGCCATGGGTTGCAATATTGCTAGTATTTATTAGTAAATGGAGAACTTTTGCGGTTCGACCGAGGTTTTGGCTTGCAAATGTAAAATCAAATCTTGTCGACTTGATTTTCTCGTTAAGTTTGGTTATCTTAATGTTTTCAACAGGCGTTGATTATATAGTTTCGCAAGGTTTCTTGCTTGCAGTTTATATTTTTTGGTTAACAATAATTAAACCGCATTCATCTGAGAATTCTATGAAAATTCAGGCGCTATTAACAGTGTTTTTTGGCCTATCGGCTCTGTATTCTGTAACTTATGCTTGGGGCGAAATTCCAGTTTTTGTGGTTGCTTTCTTGCTCGGCTATGCTACTCTTCGTCATGTTTTATCTTCTCGTGTAAATAAGAATATTGAAATCTTAAGTTTATTCTGGGGGATGCTTCTAGCCGAATTCGCATGGATTTTTAATTTTTTGGTAATTGGTTATAGAATTCTTCTTGCGCCATATTTTAACTTTGTTATTCCGCAGGCTGCAATAATTTTAACAGTTTTGAGTTTTGTTGCTTTTGATGTGTTGAATAGTGGAGAAGATGAGAAGAAAGATATAAAAGAGCTTTTACCAGAAATTATTTTTGCTACAGTTTTGATTTTAACGCTTTTAATATTCTTTTCAACAATTCCGGTTGCAAAAAGTTAGTTAGAAAATAAGGAGGGAAGATGGATAATAAATCAGATAACAAATTACAAACAAAAGAATTACAAACAAAAAATAATTCGAAAAACCAAATTATCATAGCGGTCGTTTTAACTGCCTTAGTTTTTGGTACGATTGGTGTCTTTCAGTTGTTTTCAATGTTTGGGCCAAAAAATCAAGGCGCATCAATTAATTTTTCGAATAGCAGTGAGAATTCAAACTTTTCTAAACAATCCGATTCAAATTCAATTGAATCAGTTGCGAGTAGGGTCTCGCAAAGCGTAGTTTCGATTGTTGGAAAAAGCCAAAGTTCTTTAAGGTATTTCAGCTCATCAGTTGAAACGGCTAGTGCTGGAACGGGGATTATTGTTAGCGAAAACGGATATATCTTAACAAATAAACATGTCGTTTCGAAAGCTTCTGAAATTTCAGTTGTTACGAGCGACGGAAATTCTTATGATAATGTAAAGGTCGTGTCAACTGATCCTTTGAATGATATTGCAATATTGAAAATTTCGAACGCAAAAGGCCTTAAAGCTGCTGAACTTGGTGATTCGAAAAAATTAAATATTGGCCAACAGGTGATTGCAATTGGTAACGCTCTTGGTGAATACGATGGTACGGTTACGAGCGGAATTATCTCTGGCGTTGGCCGAACTGTGATTGCTGCGGACGGTACTGGTTCAAATAAAGAAACGTTAACGGATATGATTCAAACAGACGCTGCAATTAACACGGGAAATTCTGGCGGACCATTAGTGAACGCACAGGGTCAGGTCATTGGAATTAATACAGCTGTGGCTTCAAGTGGTCAGGGAATTGGTTTTGCAATTCCAATCTCTTCTGTTAAAGGTATGTTAAAGTCAATTAGCAAAGGTGAAACTCCAAAACGTGCATATTTGGGCGCTAATTACGTAGCTGTAACTCCGCAAATTCAAAAAGAATACAAGCTTACCGTTTCAAAAGGGGCTCTTATCACATCTCGTATTCGCAGTCAAAATGCTATAATTTCAGATAGCCCAGCACAACAGGCGGGTCTTCAAGAGGGTGATGTTATTACGAAGATTGATGGAGTAGAAATTTCAAAAAACACTAGCTTAGGATCTTTGATTGGCGAAAAGAATGTTGGGGATCAGATTCAGATTACATACATTCGGAATGGTCAAGAAAAAACAACTTCAGCAATACTTGAAGAATATCGAAAATAAAAATAATACTAGAGTACTGCTCTAGTATTATTTTTTGTCTAAAACGATTATGTAGTTTTCAGACTTTGATTTTAAGAAACCACAACTGTTTGCATATTTTTCAATATCTTCAAATTGGCATGGATCGGCTTCAAGAATGATTTTTCTTAATTTCGGTAAGTCTTGCGCTTGGAACAATAACTCAAAAATAAGTTCTAAACCGTTTTTTCGAGCATAAAGTGCAATTTGTGGTTCATGATGCAATTCGTTATTCTTTTCAAAATCAACCCAATCACGATTAACATAAGGTAAGTTTGCGGTGATAATTGTAATTTTCGAAAGAATGTCTGAAGGAATTTTCTCTAATAAGTTGCTTTCGAAAAGGGGAATTTCTTGGTTTAAAAGCTTTTTTGCGTTCAGGTTTGCTACAGCAAGAGCTTGTAAAGAAATGTCGCTTGCGAGAATTTCAACTTTCTCACCGCATTCAGCCTTTAAAGTTATAGGAATAATTCCTGAGCCCGTGCCAACATCTAAAACAACATCATTCGGTTGAAGTATTTTTTGTGTAATTTCAATCAATGTTTCGGTTTCAGGGCGAGGAACTAGAACATTTTCATTAACAAAAAAAGTTCGTCCAAAAAAATCTTTTTTTCGAAAAATATAAGCAAGCGGAATTCGTTTAATTCGTTTATTTAAAAAGTTGTTAGCGTGAAAAACTAGAGCTTTCGAAAGCTTTTTTTGTGGATTTGCATGCAAAAAGGTCCGCTCAACACCTAAAACGTGTGCCAAGATTAATTCAGTGTCAAGTTGTGCGCTGGTGATTTCGGCGTCTTCAAGTTTTTTGACTGATTTTTTCAGCCAAGTTTCAATTGTTTCGCGCATAGGATTAGTTATTTTCCGAGGCGTTCGCGGCCAAAAATTCTAGTTCAGCGGCTTGTAAATGTTCGACAATATCAGAAATTTGGCCATTCATTGCAGCAGGAATATTGCTTCGTGAATAACCGATTCGGTGGTCGGTGATGCGGTCTTGTGGAAAGTTATAAGTTCGAATCTTTTCAGATCGATCGCCAGAACCAATCAGGCTGCGGCGTTCAGCAGTAAGTTTAGCATTTTCTTCATCAATTTTAGCTTGAAGAAGTCGGGCACGCAAAATACCAAGAGCTTTTTCTTTGTTCTTGATTTGTGATTTTTCGTCCTGATTTGTAACTACCATTCCGGTTGGTAGGTGTGTAATTCGCACCGCAGAATCGGTTGTGTTCACGCTTTGTCCACCATGACCACCAGAACGGTAAACGTCAATTCGTAAGTCATTTGGATTAATTTCGATATCGGCTTCTTCGGCTTCAGGCAAAACAGCTACAGTTACAGTTGAAGTGTGGATTCGTCCTTGAGATTCTGTTGCCGGGATTCGTTGAACACGATGAACACCGCTTTCGAATTTTAATTTCGAATAAGGAGCGTCACCTTTCACGCCGAAAACAACTTCTTTATATCCGCCAGCATCGTTAGCGGATTCGCTCAAAAGTTCAGTTTTTAAGCCATTTTGTTCGCAATAACGCAAATACATACGGTAGAGTTCGCTCGCAAAAAGGGAAGCCTCATCACCGCCCGCCCCAGCGCGAATTTCAACAATCACGTTTTTATCATCGTTCGGGTCTTTTGGTAGAAGCATTTCGAAAAGTTCTTGCTCAAGCGTGGCAAGTTTTTCTTCGTTTTCAGTAATTTCCATTTTGGCGAGTTCGGCAAGTTCACCCGTTTCGAGATTGG
>CAUUHU010000034.1:0-5536 GCA_963545035.1 uncultured Candidatus Saccharibacteria bacterium
ACTTCAAAATGGTTTTATAATATTCTTGACACTATTTCACAAATTGAAATCCAACGAGATACTGGAGATTTCCGTCTACTCGATCGGCGAGCTGTAGAGGCTTTAAAAACCTTGCGCGAAACAAACCGATATACAAAAGGTATGTTTTCTTGGATCGGTTTCAAGAAAAAAGAAATCACCTATAAACGAGATGCTCGTGTTGCTGGTGAAACTAAATGGAATTATGCCAAACTCTTTAATTTAGCCATTGAGGGAATCACTAGTTTTACCGTTGCTCCTCTTCGAATTGCAACATTCACTGGAATCTTAATTTCAATTGGTGCATTCATCTGGATCGCTTTCTTGGTTATTCGGCCTCTTTTCGGCGTACCAGTTGGAAACGGTTATGCTTCAATTATGTCTGTAATTCTATTTTTAGGCGGCATTCAGCTTCTTTCGATCGGTATTCTTGGTGAATATATTGGCAAAATTTTTATTGAATCAAAAAATCGACCAGTTTATCTAGCGCAAGAAATCAAGGAGTTTAAGCGTGAAAAATCTACCAAAAAAGCTCAAAAATAACCAAGCCTTCTGGTTCTCGGTGATTGGCGGAATCAACACAGCACTCGACTTTATAATTCTTTTCGTCTTAACATCTTTTGGTGTAAAAATTTTTATTGCGAATATTTTTTCAACCGGAATCACATTCATTATTAGCTTTCTAATGAATAAAAAAATAACCTTCAAATCCGTTTCAAATAATAAAAAAGAACTTATTCGCGAAATGGTTCTTTTTGTTCTTGTAACTCTTTTTGGACTTTGGGTTATTCAAAATATTGTTATCTCAACCGCAATGCCAATTTTCGAAAACTTGTTTAAAAATAAGCAAATCTCATTACTGTTATCGAAATTTATTGCCACTATTTTCAGTTTAATTTGGAACTTTATACTCTATAAAAAAGTAGTCTTTAAAAAATAAAAGCGGCCAATTATAGCCGTTTTTATTATGTCTCTAATTACTGAAAAATTGTCTTGCTCGTTCTGTTTTTGGATTATCCATAACCTCAGATGGTTTTCCGTCTTCAATAATTACCCCTTTATCTAGAAAAATCATCCTCGTGCCAACTTCTCGGGCAAACTTCATCTCGTGCGTAACAATAACCATTGTCATCCCTTTTTCAGCAACTTCTCGGATAACATCCAAAACCTCACCAATCATTTCAGGGTCGAGAGCGGAAGTTGGTTCATCAAAAAGCATAATTTTTGGTTCCATCGCCAGAGCTCGTGCAATTGCTACACGTTGCTTTTGTCCACCCGATAAACTATTTGGCATGGCTTTAGCTTTATTCAATAAACCAACATCATTCAATAGCTCTCTAGCTTTTTTAGTAATTGCCTTATCTGAAACTTTTCGAAGTTTTTTGGGTGCCAGCTTAATATTTTCAATTACGCTATAGTTTGGAAAGAGATTGAATTGTTGAAAAACCATCCCAACTTCTCTTCGTAGCTTATTTAAATCAGTTTTTTTATCAGTGATCTTTACACCATCAACAATAATTTCGCCCGATGTCGGTTCTTCAAGCAAATTCAAGCATCTCAAAAATGTCGATTTTCCTGAACCGCTCGAGCCAACAATAACAACAACTTCACCCTCTTCAATATCAATATCGATATCTTTTAAAACATGGTTAGAGCCGTAATTCTTTTTTAAATTTTTAATACTAATTATTTTCATTATCTAGTTTCCTCTCAACCTTTGACATAATTCGTGTAAAAATCGCTGTTAAAGCAAGATAAATCAAAGCGGCTGCAAAAAGTGATTGAAACGCAGTTGAAGTTTGAAAACGAATATTATCCGCACCGCGCATAATATCGCTTAGGCCAATCCAACCGACAATCGAAGTTTCCTTGAGTAATGCAATAAATTCGCTGATAAGTGCTGGTAGCGAATTTCGAAAAGCTTGTGGCAGAATAACTAATCGCATGGCCTGCCAATTGCTAAAACCTAATGAACGAGCGGCTTCCGTTTGCCCCTTATCAATACTCTCAATTCCACCACGAATAATCTCGGCAATATAAGCTCCCGCGTTTATTCCAAAAGCGATTGCTGCCGTGAAAATTTTTGGCATAAATTGATATGAGCCAAACACAACATAATACATAATTAAACGCGGTACAAGTAACGGCGTTCCGCGAATAATATCCACATAAACTTTTCCCAAAAAAGCTACTGGATTAAATTTTGCGAGTTTCTTATTTTTTGAATTTCGAAATGGCTGAAAATTTGACGTTCGCATCAATGCGATTAAAACACCTATAATCGAACCTAAAATTAGCGAAAGTACTGTTAATACAAGCGTAACTTCTAAACCTTGCCAAAGAAAAATCCACCGATTTCCGCCAAAAATTACTTCCCAAAAATTCATTTTTCACTTACCTCGTTAAAATATTTTTTAACTAATTTCTGATATCGACCATCTTTTTTCATCTCAGTAATAACTTTATCTACTTGATCTTTCAATTCATTATTATCTTTTTTTATAGCAACCGCATATTCTTCATTACTCAAGGAGTCCGGTAAAATTTGCAAATTCGAAAAACCATGAACATACTGATTAGCGGGAGCTTCATCTAAAACCGCTGCATCAATTTTTCCAGAGCTCAAATCTTGTAGAACGCTTGGGACTGATTGCAGTTGAGTTACACTAACGCCTTTAATTTTCGAAACGATCGTATCACTAGTTGTCCCTAATTGAACGCCAATTTTATTTCCCGAAAGTTCATATTTATTTCGAATCGTCGACCCTTTGCGAACAACAATTTTTTGTGCTGCGGAATAATACGGTTTTGAAAAAGAAACATTTTTCTCGCGTTCGGGAGTTTTTGTCATCCCCGCAATAACCATATCCACTTTTCCTGTTTCTAGAGCAGGAAGAAGTCCATCAAAGCCCATATCTTCAATCTTCAACTCTTTACCTAAGCTTTTTGCAACCTCCTGCGAGAGATCGATATCAAATCCAACGACTTTTCCGTCTTGAATATACTCAAAAGGTTTAAAACCAGCGTGCGTTCCAACAATCAAAACGCTCTTTCGGTCACCAATAGTTCCTTCACGATATAAAATATCTATTAACATTAAAAAAATAGCTGCAATAAAAATAAAAATTCCTACCAGCCAAATAAAATTATTTCTTTTTGCTACACCTTTCATAGGTACATTATAGTCTTTTTGCTTATGATTATCAACTTAAATTCCAATAAAAAATAAGCTTCCCCTAAAGAAAAGCCTATTTTTTCGAAATAACCAATTGACGCTCTCGGCCTTCGCCTTCAGAATGAGTTTCAATATCGGAATAATCTTGAGCCAATTTATGAACCGTAAACCGGTCTGTTGGATTTAAATTCAAGCGATAAGGTTCGCCCGTTTTGCGGACTTGTTCTATCCATTTTTCGGCTTTTTGCGAAATCTTTTGAGCGCGCTGTTTTTTGTAGTCCGCAACATCGATACTTACGCGAGTGATTTCAGCATTTTTTGCTTCAAGCGCACGCGAAACCAAAAATTGCAATGCTCGCAAATTTCCCGAATCACGACCAATGAAAAGTGAATTTAATTCACTAGAAGGAACTGAAAGTTGAATAACTTGATCTTCAGAAGTAGAGTAAACCGCTAGATTAACTCCAAAAAAGCTTAAAATATCTTCTAAAAACTTTTGCGCAAAAACAATTGACTCTTCTCGATTCATATCACCTCCGTTTTCCTTCTTTCGCCTTAATCCTTCGAATATTCGTTCCGCCAGTTTTTTCTTTCGAATTCTTTCTTGGAACCTGCACAGTTGTATTTTTCACAATGACAGCTTCTTTTGCATTTCGAAGTTTCTTCTTGCTCGATTCCGCAGCGATTTCTTCCATCTCTTTAGAATCAATTGAGAAGATGTATTTTTGCTGAATAATTTGGATGATGTTCGAAATTAGGTAGTAGAATGTTAGTGCGCCATAAAGACTAATCATAACAAAGAACATAATTGCTGGCAGAATTAAGTTCATATTTGAATTAACCGCGGCATTAAGTTCTGCTTGATTTGGCTCTTTACCGTCAGCGGCATCTTTGAAGATTTCTCGAACCGTTCGTTTACCCTTTTGAGGTTGGGTTTGTTTAACCATATACCACTGTGAAAATGCAAGACCAAGTGCAATAATCATCATAAATCCGCTAGAAAAGTCATTCAACGGTACGGCTGTATCTGTTAAGTCGATAACTCCAAGGAATTTTGGATCAAGCTTTTTGTGTGAAATTACCTCACTAACTCGACTCATTTGCGCAACCGGCTGATAAGCCCATTTCGAAATTTGGCCTGGATTATTCACTACAATTCGCATCACGCTAAAGAAGGTTAAGAGAATTGGTAGCTGAATAAACAGCGTTAGCATTGAGCGGAATGGCTTGAAGTTATGCTTGCGATAAAGCTCCATCATCTGAAGAGTTTCGAGCTGCTTATTGCCTTTCGAATTTTTTCGAATCTTCTGTAATTCAGGTTGAAGATTTCGCATAGTTTTTGTTTGATGAAGCTGGCTTTTTGTTAGCGGCCACATCAAAAAACGCACAATCAAAGTAAAGATAATAATCGTAAAACCAAAATCGCCAATAAAGTTATAAATCACCAATAATAGGTTCAGAATTGGCTGGGTAATAAATAATTCAAACAGATTCATATCTATTATTATACTACCTTTATCTATTTATTACAATAAAAATCAGCCTCTTTAAAGGTGTTGATTAAAGTTTCTTTCAATTCTTCATGGGGAATATCTTTAATGCTTTTATGAAAAACCAAAACTACAACATCAAAAGTCCCATCGATTTTTGGTAATTCATTTCGAATAATTTCATAAACTCGCCGACGAATTCGATTTCGGCCAACTGCACTTTTTAATACCTTTTTCGAAACCACCACAGCAAAACGTGAATCTTTTCGACGTTGGTTTTTTGTAAATTTTACAACAATTTTTTGCGTTCGAACCGAATTTCCATTCGCATAAACATATCGCAAACTACCATGACCGTGAAACCTATTTTTATAAGATAACATAACTTTTTATATTTTATCATTTTTTGATAAAATTAGCAAATTTAAACGAGACCATCTAGTCTCGCTTAAGCATTACAGTAAAAGCTTCACTCGGAATTTCAACATTTCCAAATTTTTTCATTCGCTTTTTACCACGTTTTTGTTTAGCTAACAATTTTTTCTTTCGAGAAACATCACCACCATAAAGATAGCCCGTCACGTCTTTTCGATAAGCAGAAATATTCTCACGAGCGATAAATTTTCCACCAATTGCCGCCTGAATCGCCACTTGGAAGTTCTGTCGCGGAATCACTTCTTTCAATTTTGCGGTAATCTCGCGTCCCATTCGCACACTTTCTGAACGATGGCACATTACCGAAAGTGCATCAACCATTTCACCCGCAACATAAAAATCTACTCGCACTAAATCTTCCACCAAATAATCCCAAAGCTCATAATTAAATGAGCCATAACCGGAAGTTACACTTTTA
>CAUUHU010000035.1:0-5370 GCA_963545035.1 uncultured Candidatus Saccharibacteria bacterium
TACACAAATCCAAACAACAATCAGTTTTCGAACGTTTGAAAGATTTTCGAAACGCCCAAAGAATAACTTCTTGGTATGCGAAATAACAGCCTTCTCAGCAATATCAGTCTTCTCTAAAAAAGACAGTTTTTTGCTATCTACAGCCTGAATTGAACGATTTTTCGAAACTTTGCCTCTATTTTTTTGAGACACGTTAGAAACTCGCTTAACTTTTTTGGGGTTTTTTTTAAAATCCATAAAAACCCCTATTTAGGCAAAAGTAAAATTGTAAGAATTGATGCCACAAACACAAATGCAAAAAATATCGTAGCCCTAAAAATACTTTTCTCCACCCCACGTCGCTCTGTATATAATTCACCAGAAGCACCAAAGCCAGCACCAAGAGTCGCACCACGCTGTTGGAGCAAAATCAAAAGCATCGTCAAAACACCCGAAATTACTGTTGCAAATTGTAAAATAACATTAATATTCATTACAAAGTCTCCTTTTCTTTATCGATACCAAAAAATTGGCTTAAACTATAATTCAATAAACTCATTGCCGCACCAACTATAACGGAATTCCAAAATCCCATAGAAATATTTGGTGCCAAAACCATTGAAATCCACACAATCAAGCCATTTACAATTAGTGTAAAGAGTCCAAAGGTCACAATAATCATTGGCAATGATAAGATTGTAAGAATAGTTTTTAGCGAGCTATTAACGACTGAAAAAATTAAACCAGCTAAAAAGAAAGTTCCCGCACTATGGTTACTGACGTTTCCAAAAACTGAAACTAAAATCCATAGCAAAAAACTATTCAAAAACCACCGATTTATAAATGTTATTAATTGATCTTTCACCCTACTATTTTAACATATTTCAACAATAAAAAAAACACCTTTTGGTGATTTTTAAAATTGGTGGGTCTGATGGGGTTCGAACCCATGACACCCTGCTTAAAAGGCAGGTGCTCTAACCAGCTGAGCTACAGACCCGTACACTAACTGTATTTAAGAGTATATCTTATTTACCAATAAAAGTCAAGACTTTTTCTCGTTTTTCTTAAATTTAACTGGCGCAATACTCAAAATCGAAAGCACGACGCCAGCTAAGATTATCCAGTTCATCCAATAGCCTAAAAAGGTGGCTATATTTTTAGACATAGTATCTAAAACGAAAACTTTTTCGAAATATGGCAACAACAATAAAAATGCAAAAAATGCAGAAAATGAAGAAGAAACAACCCTAATAATCAAATTTTCTTGTTTTGGATTTTTTGCCAAAATCAATAAAGCTGGTGCTAAAATTAAGACAATCCCGATAATTCCACTTAATGTTAATTCTGGAATTGTTAGGTTTGAAGTTGTCAAAAAATTTGTAATTTCTTTATTCCAGTATTTATTAAGTACAACTCCAGATAAAATTACTAAGTTGAAATATCCCATTTTCCGTTGCGAAAGTGTCAAAAAAACAATCAAAATCGCAATAAATATTGTTGTTATCATAATTAATATTATACTCTATTTTTCAATTTTCAAAACAGTGACTTTTTAGATTTTTTAAATTCTTTAAGAAGCTCTTTCTGTTTTTTCGAAAGTCGCGTTGGAGTTTCAACGATAATTGTTACAATATGCGCTCCACGCTTATCATTTCGAAGATAAGGAACTCCATGCCCAGAAAGTTTAAAATCCGTATGGCTTTGCGTTCCAGCTGGAACTTTCATAGTTAATGGGCCATCAATAGTTTCAACTTCAATTTCAGCACCTAAAGCAGCATCGACCATTGAGATCTTTTCTTCACTTAAAATCAAACTACCCTCTCGAGTAAATTTTTTATCCGCTTTAACCCTAATATTTACATATAAATCACCGTTTTGGCCACCTTTAATAGCCTCTCCGCGACCAGAAAGACGAATCGTTGCACCATCGTCAATACCTGCCGGAATTTTAAGCTTAATAGTTTGTTTCTTACGAGAAATTCCACTTCCGCCACAAACTGAACAATTTTGCTCCGGAACTTCACCACTGCCATTACATGTTGGGCAGGTCACCGTTTGCTGAATTGGCCCAAAAAGCGTTTGAGTAGCTCTAGTTTGTTGACCACTTCCATTACAGTCTGGACATTTTTTCATTCCATGACCAGGCTCTGCACCAGAGCCTTTACAATGTTCACATTCACTATCCAAATTTAACGAAATTTCGGTTTCGGTACCAAAAATAGCTTCTTTAAAATTAAGCGTTAGCTCTACCTCAACATCTCGGCCTTTTTTAACTCGAGACCCTCGATTTTGCGAAAAACCACCGCCAAAAATTCCGTCAAAAATATCACCGAATCCACCACCAAAATCAAAATTAACATTCTGTCCAGAGAATCCGTTAAATCCTTCGAAAGGATTTCCACCAGAAAAACCGCCAGAATTTCCGCCAACTCCAGCATGACCAAATTGGTCGTAACGTTGACGTTTTTCTTTATCTTTTAAAACTTCATAAGCCTCATTTACCTCTTTAAAGGCTTTTTCGTCACCACCCTTGTCTGGGTGAAGTTCAATAGCTTTTTTTCGAAAAGCTTTTTTAATTTCATCAGCACTGGCGTCTTTTTTAACACCTAAAATATCATAATAATCAGCTTTGCTCATATATTTATATTATATCAAATTAGCACTTAAAGCGCAAGAGTGCTAATTTTCTTCAAGCTTCGAAAGTTTAAACTCTAAACCAGAAATTTCAACGCTCAAATTATAGCTTTGCTCGCTTAAACGTTCAATTTCATAGTCTGCTCTATCTAAAAAATTCCCATAAGAATGAATATCGCCCATTTCTTTCGAATCAACCTTTTGAGTAAGTTCTATAGCTTCTTGAATCTGCGATTGGATTTCCTTATCTTGTTGCTCAAGTTCAGAAATTCTATTTTTAATTTGCTCAATTTCTTTCTGCCTTTCCGAATTTGGGTCAATTTCCGAAAACTCTTCCCAGCTATTTTGCGAATTAGCTTGATAATTTTTATCTTTATTAAAATCTTCCATAAAAATATCTTATCAGATTTTAAAGTAAATCTCAACAAACTAAAAGACGCCCGATTATTCGAACGTCTTTTAAGAAAAGAATCTTAACTATTTTTTATCAATAACTTCACCTTCAACAGGTTCATCATCTTTTTTGCCAGATTCTTTTGCATCTGAAGCTTCTGAACTTTGCGCTTGGTATAATTTAGCACCAATTGGCATAATTGCGTCTTGAAGATCTTTCGAAGCTTTCTCAAGCTCATCTTTATCTTCAGAATTTTGGTGTTTTTTAGCTTCTTCAACCGCTTTCGAAATTGCTTCTTCATCCTCTTTCGAAATTTTGTCTTTAAATTCACTTGGCATTTTTTCTGCCTGATAAATAGCATTTTCGAGTTGGTTTTTCGCATCAATTATTTCGCGCTTTTTCTTGTCTTCATCTGCGTGAAGCTCTGCCTCTTTTTGAGCTTTTTCAATATCTTCTTTACTCATATTTCCTGAGTTTTGGATTGTGATATTGTTCTCTTTACCAGTTCCCTTATCTTTAGCAGTAACTGTTAGAATTCCATTTGCATCAATATTGAAAGTAACTTCAATTTGTGGAACTCCGCGTGGAGCTGGAGCAATTCCTGAAAGCACGAACATTCCAAGTGATTTGTTATCTGCAGCCATTTCGCGTTCACCTTGAAGCACATGAATTTCAACCTGTGGCTGGTTGTCAGCGTAAGTTGAGAACACTTGCGATTTCGAAGTTGGCACAGTCGTGTTTCGGTCGATCATTGGAGTTCGAACACCACCAGCAGTTTCGATTCCAAGCGTCAAAGGTGTAACATCGAGAAGGAGCACATCTTTAACATCTCCAGCCAAAACACCACCTTGAATTGCAGCACCAACGGCTACAACTTCATCAGGGTTAACACCTTGAGTTGGTTTTTTACCAAAGATTTTTTCAACTTTTTCAACTACAGCCGGCATTCGAGTCATACCACCAACCATCACAACTTCAGCAATATCGCTAGCTTTTAGATTTGCATCTTTTAGGGCTTTTTCAACAGGATCAGCTAGTCGATCAATCAAGTCGGCAACCAATTCTTCAAGTTTTGCTCGAGTTAGTGTGTATTCAAAGTGTTTTGGACCATCTTCATCAGCTGTCAAAAATGGCAAGTTTACTTCGTAGGATGTTGTTGAAGAAAGCTCTTTCTTAGCTTTTTCGGCTTCATCCTTTAAGCGTTGCATTGCAGCGGAATCATTTTTAAGGTCAATTCCTTCTTCTTTTTTGAATTCATCCAAGAAATGGTTCACAATTCGGTTGTCGAAATCTTCACCACCAAGGTGTGTATCACCGTTTGTTGAAAGAACTTCAAACACACCATCAGCAATATCAAGAACCGAAACATCAAATGTTCCACCACCAAGGTCGAAAACAGCAATTTTTTCGTCTTTTTTACCGTCTAAGCCATAAGCAAGTGCGGCTGCAGTTGGTTCGTTAATAATTCGTTTTACTTCAAGACCAGCAATTTTACCAGCATCTTTTGTTGCTTGACGTTGACTGTCATCAAAGTAAGCTGGAACAGTAATCACAGCTTCAGTAACTTTTTCACCCAAGAAAGCTTCAGCATCAGCTTTAATTTTCGAAAGAATCATTGCTGAAACTTCTTCTGGCGTATATTCTTTGTCGCCCATTTTTACAGCAACGCCACTACCTTTTTTCACAATCTCATAAGGCATAATTCCAAGATCTTTTTGAACTTCATCGTCAGAATATTTTCGTCCAATCAAACGTTTTACGCCATAGATTGTATTTTTTGGATTTGTCACACGTTGACGTTGAGCCACTTGACCAACCAAACGATCACCTTTTTTATTAATCGCTACAACTGATGGAGTAGTTCGATTTCCTTCTGCATTTGTAATCACTTCTGGTTTTCCAGCAACCATGTAGGCAAAAGCGCTGTTGGTTGTACCAAGGTCAATTCCAATAATTTTTCCCATTCTATCCTTCTTTCTTTATTAAATTTATCCGTTCGATAGCTTTCCTAATCAATTTCGAATTTCTTAGCCCTATTCGTATTTTTCAGAAAGCTTATCGAAAGTTGTTAACTATTCCGTAAAGCGCGCCTCGCAATTCGTTTCACGCTTATATTTTGATTATACGCTTTTAGCACTCACAAGTCAAGAGTGCTAATGTTGTATTATTTACAACTATTGTTTTTTTTTTGCCTCGTCGTGGTAAAATCGAAATATAAACATAACTGAAAGGATATTATGGCTCAGCCAAAAATGACTCGACAAAGTATTCATCAACTCTTATCTGATAGAAAGCACAACTTCTTAATACCGGAATATCAGCGCCCTTATGCCTGGACTGAAGACCAATGCCAGACTTTA
>CAUUHU010000036.1:0-5329 GCA_963545035.1 uncultured Candidatus Saccharibacteria bacterium
CACGCGCTTCCTCAAGATTTTTTTCGAGATTTTCGCGCATTTCACCTTTTTCGATAATTTTTTCGAGTTCGGTAAAGCGTTTATTTTTAGCTGAAAAATCTGGTGAAGAATAAGCATTTGGCTCACTTAAAAAAGCCTGAATTTCTTCTCGTTCAGTTTTAAGTTTATCAAGATTTAAATCAATTTTTGGCATATAAAGATATTATACCAAAAAATCGCTTGAATTTAAAGTGTTGAAAAAAGAATGTGGTTATGATAATATTTTGATATGAAAATAACCTCTTGGCGTGAATTTATTGAGAACGAAGCTGAAAAGCCATATTTTAAAAAGTTGTGGCAAAAAGTTGAACACGAACGCGTTTCGAAAGAGATTTTTCCGGCAAGGAAAGAAATTTTTTCTTGTTTCGAAAAATGTCCGCTTGAAAAAACCAAGGTTGTGATTATTGGCAAAGATACTTATCATGACGTGGGTCAGGAGAACGGAATGAGTTTTTCGGTTAAAAAAGGCGTTAGAATTCCGCCAAGCTTACAAAATATTTATAAAGAACTTCAAAGCGATTTGGGTATTGAACCGGCCGATAACGGTTTTTTGGAATCTTGGGCGGAGCAGGGCGTTTTGTTGCTAAACACTTCTTTTAGTGTTGAAAAAGGCAAACCTGCGAGCCATGCAAATTTTGGCTGGATGGAGTTTTCAGAACACGTTTTAGATTTTTTGAATGATTATGAACGCCCGCTAGTGTTTATTCTGTGGGGAGCACATGCGCAAAAAGTTGGTGCTCGAATAACAAATCCAAAACACTTTAAAATCGAAAGTGCGCACCCTTCGCCATTTTCGGCACGTCGTGGATTTTTTGGTTCAAAACCCTTTTCGAAAGCGAACAAATTTTTAGAACAAAATAGTAAAACGCCGATTGACTGGCAGGTAAGATAAGGAATATTTAAACTGTTTAATAAGCTTTGTTATTTTTTAAAGGAGTTATTATGAATGATATTAGTAAAAAAATAAAAGAGATTTATAGAATTGTTAACTTCCTTTTGGTAAAAAATCTTGATGAAAAATTTTCAGATATTTTTGATTTAGCTGCAGAGCTTGAGCTTCCTATTGGGATTGGTCGGTTTGAAGATAATGAAAGCTGGCTAAAAAGTTATAACGAGTTAAATAGAATGATGGCCGAAAGTGGCTTAAATAAAGATTTCGAAAATTATTTAAAAGAAATCTCAAAATAATAAAATCCTCCGCCATATGGTTGCGGAGGATTTTTATAATTAACGAATTATCGTTCAGCTTTTTTAGCTTTTTCAGCAGCTTGTTTTTTAGCTTTGTTTGCCAAAGCTTCTTTACGAGCAGCAGCCATTTCTTGTGCTCGTTTGAATCGATCAACACGACCTTCGGTGTCGATGATTTTTTCTTCACCGGTAAAGAATGGGTGAGAAGCACTTGAGATGTGCATTTTTACAAGTGGGTATTCGTTGCCGTCTTCCCATTTGATAGTTTCTTTTGAATCTGCTGTTGAGCGAGTCAAGAAAGCAAATCCAGCCACCTCGTCGCTAAATACGACAGGGCGATAGTTGGTTGGATGTAAATTCTTTTTCATAACTTTCCTATTTTATCAGAAAAAAACAAAAAAGGCAAATATTTTTAGTGTAAAGGGTTGGCAGGGAATTCGAACAGATGTATATTTGCAATTATTCTAAGCATTAATATATTATTGGGTTGGAAATAGTAAAAACAAGGAGTTTTATGAAAAATAAAGTAATTATTCCGGCCGTAATTGCATTTTTTGCTGTCGCTGGATTAGCTACATTGCTAACAGCTCTTTCAGTGGTTATTCTAAAAAAGTTTTAGTTAATTTTTAAAATATATCAAAAAGCTACTTTCGTTTTGGAAGTAGTTTTTTGTTATAATGCTTGAATAAAACCTAAAGAGGGTTTATAATGTGCTTATGAATAAGGAATCTCTAAATAAAAATTTGAATCAAAATCAAAATGTAAAAACCGGCTGGGAAGATATTGCCGATTATTTGCCAAAAAATTTAGAAAATTCTCAAGATGACGAAAAGAGGGAAAGATCTTTCGAAAAAATTGGTGAATATAATGTTAAAAATGTCGAAAAAAACCTAGATGGTAGTTATAACTTTTTAGGAATAAAACCAGAAGAAGAAAAATCCAATGCACTTAAGAGAGTAGCCGCAGAAGAATTTTTCCATAATTATCTTCAGGCTTATCATAAAGGTATATATTCTATTAAGCTTGAAAAAAGAAAAGAATTTCTTAAAAATAATATTGATAAAGTTTTAAAAGGCGATATTTTAGGCGATGTAGATTTTTCTAAATCTGGAAACGAGGTTTTGGTTCAAGAATATAATATTGACGGTTTAGATTTTAGATTTTTTAATCTTATAGATGATAATATTGGTGCAATTGTTAAAGATGAAGATGGTATCATGAAAACCCGAGCGTTTAGAAAGTCTGGGAGTGACCATCAGTTTAAAAGCGTTCCAGGTATGGGAAGGCATAGATGGATAAAAGGTTGCGAAGGAGATCCAAATAACCATTATGTTCAATCTGGTAAACTTGACCCAAGAGTTTATGAGATTCTTAGTGATTTATCGGAAAAGAAAACACTACGTAACAATCTTGGATTAGAAGCTCCATCGCTAATATCATCTATTGATAAAAACCGGAAAAGTTTATCGCATAAAGGTTGGGAAAGATTTGAATTTTCAGAAAAACAACATGAGTTTAAAGATGAAGAATGGAATAGAATTCGGCAACATCTAACAAAAGATTTTAAAGATTTCATGGATATAAAACAATATGGCCGAACTCGTGATTCATCTAAAAAGCTTTCAGAAGAAGAATATGCTAAAAAATTTGATTACTATTTTGTTAAATCTGAGAAAAAATTTTCAGCTTTAGAAAGGTCAGGAATGGTTCCAGATTTTAACCGAAAGCCAGATGCTAGATATTTCAAAGATAATGGAAATATCCGAATTGAGGAATTTATTGCAAGTAGCGAAAAAGGCGATAACCTTTGCTGGTCAATGGCAACTGATCGCCAAAACCGTGTTTATATTGATGATATCTTTACGCCAGATGTTCCGGTGGATAGTTATGGAACGCCGAGCGAAAAAACAAACATGGGTATGTTAATATACAAACCAGAAGATTACGCAGTGCAGAACCGTGGTCTACCTGATAAATACGTTAAGGAACGCAAAGCTGATGGTGATGAGTATGAAGATATTTCAGACATGCTTAAAGCAATGCCACCAGTTCAAAAATATATGCAAGCTCTTAGGGCAAGGCGAAAGCGTAATTCTTGATTTTTTTAATGGCGTATGCTAAACTAAGAAGGTATATAAATTAATGAAACAATTTTTGGGAGAATTCCTTTCGAATCCAATTTCGAAAATAACCCCAAAAATGAAGACAAAGGAGTTAAAATGTCTGTAAAAGTTGATATCAAGCAATTGCTTGAAGCTGGCGTTCATTTTGGTCACAAAACTTCACGCTGGCACCCAAAAATGGCGCCATACATTCACAGCAAGCGTCAAGATAGCCACATTATCGATCTAGCTAAAACTGTTGAAGGTCTTGAAAAAGCTCTTCCAGCTATCACAAAAGCAGTTGAGGGTGGTCGAAAAGTTCTTTTTGTTGGAACTAAAAAACAAGTTAAAGAAGCTGTTCGCGAAGCCGCAGAAAGCGTAAATCAACCATACGTTGTTGAACGATGGGTCGGTGGAATGCTTACAAACTCAGCAACAATTAACCAACAAATCAAGAAACTAAAAACTCTTGAAAAACGAATGGAAAGTGGTGAACTTGCAAAACGCTACTCAAAACTTGAAGTTCAACGACATGCTGAAGAAATCGAATCTTTGAACACAAAATATGGTGGAATCAAGGATCTAATGGGTCGCCCAGGAATTTTGTTTGTAACTGACGCTATTGCTGATGCAAACGCAATTCGAGAAGCTAAAACTTTGAATATTCCAGTTGTTGCGATTGTTGACACAAACGTTAACCCAGAAGGAATCGACTATGTAATTCCAGCCAATGACGATGCTATTAAAGGTGTTAAATTGCTTTTGGATTACGCTGTTGAAGCTATTAAAGAAGCTAAAGCTGATAAATAATTTCTAAATTCGAAAGGATAAACATGGCTGTTTCTATTGAAGAAATTAAGAAACTTAAAGAATTAACAGGTCTTGGTTTAACTGACGCTAAGAAAGCTCTTGTTGAAGCTGATGGCGATTTTGATAAAGCTCTTGAAGCTCTTCGCAAAAAAGGTCTAACAAAGGCTGAGAAAAAGGGCGATCGTGAAGCTCGTGAAGGTTTGGTTGAAGCTTACGTTCATGGCGGTCGAATTGGTGTTATTGTTGAAGTTAACTGTGAAACTGACTTTGTTGCTCGAACAGAAGATTTCAAGAATTTTGCACACCAAGTTGCAATGCAAATTGCTGCGATGGCTCCAATTTATGCTAGCGAAGCTGACATTCCTGAAGAAGAAATCGCTCGCGTAAAAGCTGAAGCTGAAGAGCGTGTTGCTAAAGAAAACAAACCAGCTGATATTGCTGCTAAAATTGTTGAAGGTCAAGTAAAGAAATACTTTGCTGAAAAAGTTCTTCTTTCACAAGCTTACATCATGGATGATAGCAAAACAGTTGAGCAATTCTTGAAAGAAACTGTTGCAAAACTTGGTGAAAACATTGTTGTTCGCCAATTCTCACGAATTGAACTTGGTGTTAATGAATAAATTTTGTTAAAAATAAAATCCCGCTGATCTTGGCGGGTTTTTATTATGTTCGAAAGAGAATTAAGCTAAATTTTTTTCGACAAAAGCAATAATTCGTACGTCACGAGACTCTAAATCACTTTCTTCGTTGATTTCATCAATTCCAAAAAGCTCTTTAGCACCTTCACCGAATTTAGCATGCAGATTTTTGATCCAATTGCCATTTGTAAGTTTTTTCAAGCTAACATTTTCGCTAAAGCTAACGCCGCGAAAGAAATTTTTTTCTTCGGGGAGGGTAATTTTGAGCTCTGCGTCTTTCGAAATCCCTTTTTCAATTTTCAATTTAAAATTTTTCTTAAAAATTGGGTCAAAGTAATTAAGTATCTTTTTTGTAGTTTTTTGTTTCATTTGATTCCTTTTTTGATTTTTGCTTTAAAACATAACTATAATAACATAAAAAATAAAAAAAGTCAATAGAAAACCCTGTCGAAATGACAGGGCGTGTTGACCGCAAGCTTCTAGGAACGATATAACGTATGATTTTTTGGTAAAAATTTTCGAATATTACCATGAAGCCAAATCCGTGCCAAT
>CAUUHU010000037.1:0-5023 GCA_963545035.1 uncultured Candidatus Saccharibacteria bacterium
AGTAATTTTACCACTATAAACACGTACGAATACGAGTTTTCCAACAAATGGATCAGTCGCAATCTTAAATGCAAGTGCAGAAGTTGGTTCGTTTACAGATGGTTTTCGCTCAATAGGTTCACCAGTTTTAGCATCAGTTCCCTTAATTGAAGCAATGTCAAGTGGGCTTGGAAGGTAATCGTTAATAAGATCAAGAACCTTTTCCACGATCACACCACGACCATCACCACCAGTTACCAAGAAGAAGTCACCAGCAAGAACTCGTTTTCGAAGCGCAGCTTTAAGTTCAGGGATCGTAATTGATTCTTCACCTTCTTCGAAAAATCGCATCATCAATTCATCATCAGCTTCAACAGCATTTTCAACAAGAATTGAACGTGCGTTTTTAGCTTTTTCAAGCATATCAGCTGGGATTTCACCAACTTTCAATTGGTGATCAGCATAGTTGTCATAAGTGTAAGCTTTCATGTCGATAAGATCAACAACACCGTTGATTTCTTGCTCAAAACCAATTGGCAAGTGAATTGGGAAAGCTTGTTTGCTTAGACGGTCGTGAATTGATTTAATTGATTTGTAGAAATCACCACCGGTTTGGTTAATTTTATTAATAAAACAAACGCGTGGCACGCCGTATTTGTCAGCTTGTCGCCAAACAGTTTCAGACTGAGCTTCCACACCCATTTTACCATCAAAAACAGTCACAGCACCGTCAAGCACACGAAGCGAACGCTCCACCTCGGCGGTAAAGTCGATGTGTCCTGGGGTGTCAATAATGTTAATTTTGTGATCTTTCCAGAAACATGTCACAGCAGCAGAAGTAATTGTAATACCTCGCTCTTTTTCCTGTGCCATCCAGTCAGTTGTTGCACCATCACCTTCACCACGAACAACGCCGATTTTGTGCGTCAAACCAGTTCGGTAAAGAATACCTTCTGTTGTTGTAGTTTTACCAGCATCGATGTGCGCAATAATACCAACATTTCGGAGATTTTCCAATGGAGTATTTTTATTCATTTGATTCCTCTTAAATTTATTATTTTATTGCTGTTTCACGCTAGTTTTGTTGTTTTTTCGAAACCAGCACAAAAACAGCGCTTCGCTATTAATTTTATCATATTTTACAAAAACTGTAAAGTATAAATAACCAAAAGAAAAAGCCAGTTTCTCTGGCTTTAAAAATCATCTTCGAGCGCGTTCGGGTATTTTTTCGTTATACCTTTTAGTGGCAATTATTAGCGTCATAATAAAAATACCGAAAATAAACACGCCAAAGTTCCAGTGTGTCAAAATTGATAAAAATAACGACACGCCATAGACTGTGATAAAGTACAAGGAAACCAACAAAGGAATTTTAGCTTCGTTTAATGCTTTTTTCATAAGGATAATTTCCTCCAAATTTTTATTTTCCACCCAAAGCGGAATTTCTATTCTATCACAGCCTAAAGCAAAAGTCAAGAGCTAAATCGTTTCGCCGTTTCTTGCTCGATTCGCCCATTCATCAGCCATTTCGTTAAATTCATGACCAGCATGCCCTTTTAGCCATTTTAATTCTACATTCGAATTTTTATAAAGCTCAAAAAGAGGCTTCACAATATCAAGATTTTTAATTTCACCCGTTTTCTTTTTCCAGCCGTTTCGTTCCCAAGCTGGCGCCCATTTTGTTAAAACGTTAATCCAGAATTCGCTATCTGTTTGAATTTCCGCCCTTTCTCCGTTTAAGATTTCGAAAGCTTTTTTTAGAGCCAAACCTTCCATTCGAATATTCGTGCTAGGATTTTCGGATCCAAGCGCAATCGGTGTGCCATTCTCAATCACAGCAAAACCACCAGGTCCTGGGTTTGGCGAAGCACTACCATCAGTAAAGATAATTCGCACTATTGTTGTCTTCCGTTATCTTGTTGAATAAAATTTTGAACAAAAGGCGTTTGGTTTATGTTTTGGTTCATGCTATTCTGTAATTGATTTTGGTAAGCTTTCGCCTTTTTCATTTTTCTGAAAGAAATAATCGCTAAGATTACACCAACAACGCCAAGAGCTAACAAAACTACAGGAATGATAAGATTTACGATTGGATATTCACCAACAACGGCCGCACCAGGATTTTTTTCATCATAGAAAACTTTAACTTTACTTAGGATATTTGGTTCTTCATCTTGCGGATCCGCTTTGACTTCTGTCGTTTCGTTATTTTGAACCGAAAAATCAACAATTGGTATAAATTTATATTCGCTTGAATTTTGGCTAGTTAATTCCTTTTCGAAACCAACAATTTCACCTTCAGTTTGTTTCCAGATTACTCTTTTAGTGAAACTATCAAACGGCTTTACACCAAAAAATACACCTGAAGCAATTAAACAAATTGCTAAAATTGTAAAAATAATTCCACGATTTCGGTAAGCTTTTGCACCAACTTTTATTGTTTGATTTGAATTCATCTTTTCTCCTATTTGATTTATGTTATCAGTATACCATTTTTTATTTTTTTAGGCAAACTAAAACACTGGCGGTTAAACCAGTGTTTTATTTTTTATTCTTCTACAGAAGAATCGTTAGTTTCGTTCTCAGAATCTAAATCTTCATTGATTTCGAATTTTTCTTCACGAGCTCGAGCGCCAGTTCCAACAGGAATCTTGCGTCCGATAATCACGTTTTCTTTCAAACCATGAAGTTTATCAACTCGTCCAGAAGTTGCCGCGTTAATCAATACGCTTGTTGTGTTCTGGAATGAAGCAGCCGACAAGAAGCTATCGCTAAAGATCGAAACTTTTGTAATTCCAAGAAGTTGTTGCTTGAATTCAGCAGGCTTTTTACCTTGAGCTTCAAGAAGTTTGTTTGCTTCAACAACCGCAGCTTTTGAAACTACATCACCAATGATAAATGATGAATCACCAGCGTCTTCAATTTGAACTCGGCTAAACATTTGTCGAACGATGATTTCAAGGTGCTTCGAAGCAATATCTTGACCTTGAGCTGCGTAAATTCGCAAGATTTCGTTCATAATGTATCGTTGAGTTTCTTCAACGCCCTTGAACTTCATCAAATCTCGAAGATTCAATGAACCGATAGTTAAGCGATCACCTGCTTGAACGATATCATTTTTCGAAACAGCAAGGGCTGCAACATTTGGAATCTCATATTTTACAGGATGAGCTTCGCCATCTTCAGTTTCTTGAGGTGTGATCTGAACAATGTTCATGTTTCCATCTTCCCAAATATCAACTACACCCGAAACTTCTGTCATATAAGCTTGACCTTTAGGAGATCGAGCTTCAAGAAGCTCTTGAACACGAGGCAAACCTTGAGAGATTGCACCAGATCCGGCAACACCCGAGCTGTGGAATGTGTTCAAGGTTAGCTGAGTACCAGGTTCACCAACAGATTGAGCAGCAATCACACCAACTGGTTCCGCTGGTTTCACAAGAAGTCCTGTTGACATGTCAATTCCGTAAGATTTTTGTGGAATTCCTGCAAGATCTGGAGTTGAAAGCACGCTTTGAATTTTAACTTCTTTAATGTTTTCATCTTTTTCGATCGCGTTAGCAATTTCTCGTGTAATAAGCTTATCTGCTTCGATGTAGCCAGGAACAGCTTCAGCAGTAAATCGACCATATAGACGATCACCGAATGGAATCATTGTTTCTTGACTTTCAGAACGATAAATTGTAAATCCAGGGTCGACTTCAGATGGGTTATCCGCCACGGAGAAGACATCTTGAGCAACATCCACAAGACGACGCGTTAGATATCCAGAGTCGGCGGTCTTAAGCGCAGTCGAGATCAATCCTTGGCGCGCACCACGAGTAGCCACGAAAGCTTCAAGTGAGCTCATTCCGTGTGTATAGTTCGAGCGAATTGGAAGCTCAATTTCACGGTTTGTTGCATCCACCATGATTCCGGTCAAACCAGCAGCAAGACGGATGTTCGTTGCACTACCACGAGAACCAGACACAGCCATTAATCCAACCGGAGAGTCAGCACCTTGATGTTCAACTCGTTCAGAAATTTCATCAGAAACCTCATCAATAACTTTGTGCCAGTTTTCGATAATCAAGTTGTATCGCTCTTGGTCTGTTAACAAACCTTGGTCGTATTGTTCTTGAATTAATGTTGTTTTTGCGTCACCGTTAGCGATGATTTCTGGAATCTTTTCGCTTTCGTAAACTGTGTAATCTTCTTTACCGATTGATAATCCTGATTTTGTCACATATCGGAATGACAAACCTTTAATTTTATCGGCAATCTTTACGGTCATTTCAGCACCATAACGCGCGAAAACGTCTGCCAAAATCTTATTGATTTGCTTCTTAGTTTGTGGGTTGTTATCGTATGGGTAATCTTCTGGCAACAGTTCATTAAAGAATACTCGACCAAGAGTTGTGTTTCGAATTTTACCTTTTACAAAAACTCGAATTGGTGTTTGAAGCGCAATAACACCTTTATCATAAGCCATTTCTGCTTCGAAAACGTTTGCGAAAGGTCGTGGTTTCTTATTCATCTCAGAATGTTTGTTGTAGGTAATGTAGTAATTTCCGTAAACAACATCCTGGTCGACAGAAAGAACTGGTTGACCATCTGCAGGTTTCAAAAGGTTATGAGAAATACTCATTAAATCACGAGCTTCAGCTTGAGCAGCATCAGAAAGTGGCAAGTGAACAGCCATCTGGTCTCCATCGTAGTCGGCGTTAAATCCGTTGGCTACAAGCGGGTGAAGCTGAATTGCTTTTCCTTCAACAAGTTTTGGTTGGAAGGCCTGAATTGAAAGTCGGTGCAATGATGGAGCACGGTTCAAAAGAATGTATTTTCCCTCAACAACAGCGTCCAAAGCGTCCCAAACTTCAGCTTCTCGCGCATCGATTAATCGAGTCGCTGAACGAATATTGTGTGCGTATTCTTTTTCAATCAACCATGAAATAACAAAAGGTTTAAACAATTCTAGCGCCATTTGTGTTGGCAAACCACATTGATGAGCTTTCAAAGTTGGTCCAACAACAATCACAGAACGACCAGAATAGTCAACACGTTT
>CAUUHU010000038.1:0-4346 GCA_963545035.1 uncultured Candidatus Saccharibacteria bacterium
GAATCTCTACTAAAATTGGCCGCGTACCTTCAAGTGTAGCCATAATTATTGATCCATCAGTATTTTGCCGCTCCGCCAAAAGAGCAGCCGAAGGGTTCTCAACAATCTTCAATCCATTATCAACCATTTCGAAAATAGCTGCTTCACTAGTTGAACCATAACGATTTTTAACCGCCCTAACTACTTTGAAACCACCATATCGGTCACCCTCAAAATTAAGCACAACATCGACCAAATGCTCGAGGGTTTTAGGCCCGGCAATCGAACCCTCTTTAGTGATATGGCCGACCAGAATAACCGCTGTTCCAGATTTTTTTGCAGCCCGAATAATTAAATTAGATGAATTCGTAATCTGCGAAACTGTTCCTGGTGCACTCGAAATTTCTTCCATCGCTAAAGTTTGAATTGAATCGATTATAACTAAATCAAAATTACCTTCACGAATAGTTGCTGAAATATCATTGGCTGAAGTTGAGCTAGCAAATTTTAATTTATTCGACCCCGAAGCACCAAGTCGTTGAGCCCTTAAGGCAACCTGTTCTGCAGACTCCTCACCTGAAACATATAATACTGGTCGAGAGCTGGCAATAAAAGATGAAGTTTGCATTAAAAGTGTCGATTTACCAATTCCTGGCTGACCAGCAATCAATAACACACCTGCTGGCAAAATCCCACCACCCAAGACAGTGTCAAGATCTTTTATTCCACTAGAAATTCTCTCTTGTTTCTTTTCAGAAATAATTTCATCCAAATTTTGCATATCTAAAATGCGCCCGGTTTTAGCACTTTTACTAATTGCATTTTTACCGGAAGATTCATCAGCCTGCTCAACTAGTGTATTCCATTGGCCACAATTTTCACACTTTCCTGACCATTTTGGATAACTAGCTCCACATTCTTGACATACAAACTTTGTTTTTAACTTTGCCACCAGTCTATTTTACCATATTTTTCGAAATTACAAACTCGGCGAGCTCAAATTTGAATTCATACTTTTATATAGTTCATTTTGTTGAACGGAAACCTGATTTAGCTCTTCCACTTTTGAATTATAGTTGTTCACTAAATTATTAATATCTATTCGCTCTGCCTCCAATTGTTGAATTCTCGTTAAAAGCTCAGACCGATCCGCATTAAAAGATTGTTGAGTTTTGTAATAGCCACTACTTACATTAGAATTAAATTTTTCAATATCCGAATTAATTTTTTTAATATCATCTGAATACTTCGTATTTAAAGTTTCAATTTGCTCTTTTTCCACCTTTAATTCACTACTTAATTTTTCAGCTTGATTTTTTAAATTTTTAAGGTTATTATTGTAGCTTTGATATAATTGCACAATTTCTTTTCGATTTTGAAAAAACTTGGCATAATGGTCTTCAAGTTCTTTCGAGATGTTCGTGTATTCAGTGCCAATTAAAGAGTGTAGCTCATTTATTTTTTCGCCCGGTTCAGTTTTATCATAAGATTGCATAAGTTTTTCAAACTCTGGGGTTTTATTTTTTTCGTACTCTACTTCAAGAAGACTACCAATTCTTGTCCGTTCTTCTTTACTCATTCTCTGCCAAATCGCATGCAGAAGTTCGTGCGCTGCAGTCACATCTTTGACCCCGTCAAGTTTAGAATTTACAACATTGTATACGTGGATTTTTCCAGCTCGATAACAACCCAAAACCGCCGAATCTTCTTCGGTATTTTTACAGTTGCTATTAAATTGGCTAGAATCTTCAACTTGAGGATTCGAAGCGTAAAAAATTGTCTTTCCCGTATCTGTTGGCTTTATTCGCTGAACAATATTAGTAATTTCAGCTGTTGGCTTGTAGTTTTTTGCTGCGATATAATCTAAAATTCCACGCCAATTAAAAAATACAAAAGCTGCTGAACCGGAAATTAAAACAAACGATAAAATCGCCCCAAATATCTTAAAAAAAGTTTTCTGTTGAAAATTCATATCATAACCATTATAATATTTTTATGAGAAAAAAGCAAAATATCTTTCGAAAACGTCAAATAGCGGGTTTGAGTATTCTAGTTTTAATTGCAATTGGTGCAATTTTTTCAATGCCCGATTTCTGGAGGACGCCAAAAAGTAACAATTCCTCGAATCAAACCACAAACCAATCTTTAGACGCACTAAATTCTCTTGAAGTTAAAGGTCGTGCGCCAAAAACTGGCTATTCTCGTGACCAATACGGCAAGGGCTGGGCGAAAGACCCGAGTGGATGTGACACCCGAAATCGAATATTGAAGCGTGATTTAACTAATGTTACTGAAAATTCTGACTGCAAAATTATTAGCGGAACATTGAACGATCCTTATACCGGAAAAACTATTGATTTTTCACGTAAACAAAACGCTTCAGCCATTCAAATTGATCACGTTGTCGCGCTTTCTGATGCTTGGCAAAAAGGTGCGCAGCAACTATCAAAAGAAAAGCGTATTGAAATCGCCAATGATCCGTTAAATTTATTAGCCGTTGATGGTCCAGCAAATCAACAAAAAGGTGATTCAGACGCTGCATCCTGGCTTCCTTCAAATAAAAATTTCCGTTGCACTTACATTAAACGCCAAATTGACGTAAAAAAGAAATACTCTCTTTGGGTTACTCAGGCAGAAAAAAGCGCAATGCAAGATGTATTATCTAGCTGTTAATCTAAAATTTTAAACCAACTGAATTTTTCAAATTTTTCACCCTCGACAATAGCACCCGCTAGATAAAAATTCGCATTTTTAAGATTATTTTTATGTGCAAAATATTTTGCAGCGAACTTCATCTGTTCAAGTTTCTTTTTTGAAATGGCACCTGCACCACCTCCAAAATCAGCATTTTTTCGAAATTTAACCTCTGTAAAATAATAGTCTTCATTGCATTTTGAAACAATATCAATTTCACAAAATTTCGTTCGCCAATTACGTGCTATAATCTTGTGATTTTCTTGTTTCAAAAATTCCGCTACAAAATTTTCTGCGTCATCACCAAGTGTTTTTGTTGTTATTTTTTTGTTTTTTTGTTTCTGATCTTTTTCTAACTCTTCCTTAGATTTTTTTATAAATTCCTGAATCGGCTTAAAACTTTTTCGATGAAATTTACTTACACCAAATTCTGCTAAAGCTAGTCGGTGTTTTGCAGTTCCATACCCTGAGTGTCTTTCGAAACTATAGCAAGAAAATTCGGGCTTTTTCGAAAGTTCCGCCATAAAATTATCACGCGCAACTTTAGCGCAAATTGCCGCAGCCGACACACTCGAAATCAATAAATCAGCTTTTTTAAGCGTTGAAACATATTTTTCAAACGGCGTATTGGATAAAAAATTCACAGTCCCGTCAATAATAATTTCATCAAAACCAACACCGCGTTCCTTGCATTTATTTTGCACTTCTTTAACGGCTTTTTTAGTAGCCAGCTTTAAGCTATCACTCAATCCAATCTTATCTAATTCTTCATTCGAAACCCAACCCAGTCCAAAAATCGCTGAACTTTCATGAATTTCTGCTGCTATTTTTTCTCGTTGCTTTTTTGTAAGAGCCTTCGAGTCTGTCAATCCGTCAATTTGTGCATTATTTAAAACGCAAGCCCCAACCACTAAAGGGCCTGCCCAAGCTCCGCGGCCAACTTCGTCGATTCCTAAAATCATATTTCTATTATACAAAAAATCGCTCAGAAATACGAGCGATTTTATACTTATAAGCTATTAAGCTTCTTCTTTTTCTTCAACCTTTTCTTCGGCTGGAGCTTCAGGCAAAGCATTTACAGCCTCGCGATCAAAAACAACTGATTTAAGGCGGGCGCTTTTACCACTTCGGTTTCGCAAGAATGAAAGATAGTTTCGGCGAACTTTTGAACGACGAACGATTTCAATCTTTTCAACCAATGGGCTGTGAAGAAGGAAAGATTTCTCAACACCAACACCACTAGCAATTTTTCGAACGGTAATTCGAGAAGTATGAGATTTTTTACGGTCGGTTCGAATAACTACACCTTCAAAAATCTGGATTCGCTCTTTATTACCTTCTTTAATTTTTTGGTGAACGCGAACAGTATCACCACTCTTAACATCAAGAACAGCGTGTTTTTTCTGTGCGTCATTAACTTTTTTGATTAACTCAAAACTCATATTTTCACTCACTTTTAAATTTAATATATACAATCAAGGTTTATTATAGCACACTTTTTAGGTTTTGTGAAGAGCTAAATTACGCGATTTACTTCTTCGATAGTTGTATCACCCCGTAAAGCAGAAATTACACCCTGTTGCATAAGAGTCAACAAGCCATCTTCACGCGCTTGAGCCTCGATTGCTTCGGTTGAAATCATTCCCCTTTCACCACGCAAGAATGCCGCAATA
>CAUUHU010000039.1:0-4012 GCA_963545035.1 uncultured Candidatus Saccharibacteria bacterium
AACCCCCGAATGGCGGGACCAGAACCCGCTGCCTTACCACTTGGCGACATCCCAATACCGTTCAATTATATCAAAAAAATTTTCGGTTTTCAAGGTTTTTTAAAAAATACTACATTGACATTTTGTCATTTTTCTGTTATAATTTAGTTATTCAAGCTTTTGCTTAGAACTTTTCAGGAGGATTTAAAATGAATCAACAATTTTTCTTACAAGAAGCACTCCTTCAAGCAATTCAAAAAAATTCAGAATTAAGATTTGAATCAGGCGAAAATAAGGTTATATATATAAAACCAAATTCAGCATATGATATGGACAAGGAGAAAGTTGAGGTTCGAGGTTCCGCAGAAATTATTTATCTTGGGGGTAAATCTCCAAACCGATTTATTTCAAGAAAAGAGGTTGCTCAAATCTGTTTGTGGGTTGATAAAAATTTCAAAGCAAAAAGGGTAATGATAGGAGATGAAATTTCACCAAGAATCGAAGAAACTCTCGAAATACCGTGGAATTCTCTTAGTAAAGACCCGCTTCAAGGTAAAAAAGATCTCGAGACCCCGCCATTCTATAAAGGTCGATGAATCTTATGTTAAAGTCGCTAAATGCGGCTTTTTTATTTCGCTCAAGCTTGCAGTTTTAAGATTAATATTATAAAATTTTATCAATAAGCTTCTCGGTTCGCCGAAATACAAAAGCTTATGGAGGTTCGTTATGAACATTTTTGTAAAGTCAGTCGATCAAGCCGTAAGCGAAAAACAGCTTTCGGCGAAAATCGAACAAGCACAAGCCGTAAAGATTGAAGGATTACCCGCAAAAGAGGTTATCGAAAAAATTGAAGACCTTCTAGACGGGAAAGAATCGTTCGAATTCGTAGCAGGATCAAATATCTTTGGTGAAACAACAATTAAACTTGTAGAAATTTTAGATATTTTTGAAAAATCCAACTTGAACGACGCGGCGTATTATTATTTCATTAGATGCGAAGAAGATAATTATGAGATTTATTGTCAAGCAGGCGAAAATCTCAGAATTTACAAAAATCGCATCAAGTCTTAACCTCGCTCGCCTGCGGGGTTTTATATTGATTTTTTAGCAAAAAAGTGGTATAATAATAAAATGCTCACCCCGAGCAGTACTTTCAGAAAGAGGTGAAAAAATGTCAACTTTCACTATAAGCGGCTCTGCATTGAGACAGCTCCAGGATTTGACAAAGGATAGTCCCTCAGGAACCTTTACCAAGGAGAGGGCAAATCATGTTTGGAATTATATTCAAACATATTGTCAACCAAGCAAAACGCAAACCTATTTTCGCTTTCAAAGCGCTGGCCAGGTTTACGATGTAGACATGATTGCTAATTCACTTGCAATTTGCAGAATGAAATAGCCGCCCTAACCAAACCCTCAAAATGAGGGTTTTTCTATTGATTTTTTTATTTTTTTATGATACAATATAAAAAGTTGCCAGAGACAGTAGCCGCCTCGCGTTAGCTAGGCTTAATCCGCTACCGAGGAGAATACTTTTTCTATTAATCTGCCAACGAGTTTTGAAGGGAGGCTTTCAAAACGCTAGAATCTTAACAATTAGGTCGAAAAATACTAACCAAAAAAGGAGTTTTTATGGCATTATCACGCGATAAAAAGAACCAATTGGTTGCTGAATTAAGCGCCGCTCTAAAAGACGCAAAAATGACAGCTTTTGCTGAATATAAAGGTTTGACAGTTGCCGACCTTCAAGAACTTCGAAAAGAAGCTCGTGAAGCTGGCGTTCAAATCAAAGTTGTAAAAAACCGCCTAGTGCGAGTTGCAATGCAAGAAGTTGAAGCCCTAAAAGAATCTGATACTTCTGCACTAAAAGGTCAACTTGTTTACGCAATTTCAAGCGAAGACGAGATTGCTGCCGCTCAAGTTTTGGGTAAATTTGCAAAAACTCACCCAGACCTTAAGCTTGTTGGTGCTTTTGCTGACAATGGCGACGTAATGGATACTGCAACTGTTACAACACTTTCAGAACTTCCAAGCAAAGACCAACTTATTGGTCAAATCGTGGACACACTTCTTTCGCCAATCAATGCGATTGCTGGTGGTCTTACAAACGAAGATTTGGAATTTCGAAAAGCAACCAATTAATTTATTTTAAGATATTAACTATTTAAATTTTTAAAGGAGTCAAAAATGGCTGACATTAAAAAATTGGCTGAAGAATTGGTAAAATTGACTATTCTTGAAGCTAACGAATTGAAAGAACACCTCAAAGAGGAATACGGAATTGAACCAGCTGCTGTTGCTGTTGCCGCTACTGCCGGTGCTGCTGACGCTGCTGACGAAAAAACAGAATTTACAGTTACTTTGAAAGACGCTGGTGCTCAAAAAGTTGCTGTTATTAAAGCAGTTAAAGAAATCACAGGTCTTGGACTTGGTGAAGCTAAAGCTATCGTTGACGGTGCTCCAGCACCAGTTAAAGAAAAAGTTTCTAAAGATGAAGCTGAAGAAGCTAAAAAGAAACTTGAAGAAGCTGGCGCAACTGTTGAGCTTGCTTAATTTTAATATAAAACTAATCGACCTAATTTAAGATTTTCGAAAATCGCTCAAAATATGGGCGATTTTTGTTTTTTAAAAAAATATGTTCTTACTATTGACTTTTTTATGTTATTATGTTATTATGTTAACCTAGAGTTTGAGATGACTTTAGGCGAAGGCTATAAAATCTCATCAAAGGAATCTTATGGAAAAAAACTTAAACAAATCAAAAACTCAACAATATCTTTTAGATAACGCCTATTCTGAATGGGCATTAAACGCAAATAAAGGCTTTCGAAATCAACCGTCTTATAACGAATATTTCGCACTAGAATCATCGCCAGAAAATGTTAAAAAAGCTATAGCCGATTTAGATTTATCAAAACTTACTCTCATTGATGAAGAGCAGCTGAATGAAAGCTATAACCCAGATTTAGTCCATGACGGCGGAGGCTATGATCAACCCTATGAATTATATTCCGATGGAAGATATGAAATTGAAAGCCAAGACCTTAATGTAGGTGATTTCGGGATAGGCAATCAACATCTGACAATTTATAGCGATAACGTTGAAGTGGCGAGTGCGCATCATTTTGATTTCGAAACAGAAGAACAGGGTGACAGTGAAGAACTCGAAACTATTTTATGGGCACGAGACATCCTTAGAAACCAACTAAACCGCAAAAATACTAAAATAGAAGAATAACCATTCTTCTATTTTTAATTACTTTCTGAATCTATGCAATATCCCCATCCACCACTATAAGCATCAGTTTGCACACTTTCAAGCTCTACTAGTACGGCGATAGCCTTAGCTGGAACAGATCCTCCATATTTTAAATAGTATCCACCACCATCACTTTTTTCACAGACCGTGCCGAGAACGATATTCCAACTGCCTGGTTTATGCCAATAACTACCTAGTCGGCTATATGCAACAATTTGAGTTGTGGAAGAGTTAGAGGAGCCAAAATCGTCAATGTGACCGTTTGGGCGATCGTTTAAGTATTGGCTTTTATTCCAATAAGGTTTAAGTTTTGTCCAAGCATCGTTATTTCCATTAAAAGGAGCCCTGCCACCATTATTAGTCTTAAATTGAATAACTGCAGCCAAAAGATTACGGGCATCATTTTTCCTTGCCGTGTCTCGTTGAGATCGCCCAAGAGCAGGAACAGCAAGAAACACCATTAAAAATATCAACCCAGCCACCGCAAGAACGAGCACAACCTCGATAATTGTAAAACCTTTATTAAGTTTATGCTTTTTCATAGCCCAATTATATCATGCCCAAAGCCAACATTCAAGAAGTATTTTGCCCCCGATAAGCATAAACATTTTTGTAAAAATTACATCATTTAATGTTTAACAGATTAAAAATTGTGGAAAACTTAAAAAAAGCTTAAAATTGCCAAAATATATTGACTTTTTAAGTGTTTCATGCTAAAATCTAAAAGATAATATCAAAAGAAAACAGACAAGGAAAATGCGAGGAATATGTCTG
>CAUUHU010000040.1:0-3965 GCA_963545035.1 uncultured Candidatus Saccharibacteria bacterium
AATTTTGCAACTTCACGGAAAAATGAAATCTGAAGAAAAAGAACAAGTTATGGCAGATTTTTTAGCGAAAAAAGCAGATATTTTATTATCAACTACTGTTATTGAAGTTGGTGTCGATGTTCCAAACGCAAGCGTAATTGTGATTGAAAACGCAGACCGTTTTGGTTTAGCGCAGCTTCATCAGTTGCGCGGGCGTGTTGGTCGTGGCGGCGGAGACGCTTTTTGCTATCTTGTAATGAGTTCTAACGCGAAACCTCCTCAGAGGCTTCAGGAAATTTCTAAAATTGATGATGGTTTTATCTTAGCAGAAAAAGATTTGGAGCTTCGTGGTGCGGGTGAAATTTATGGTAAGGCTCAATCGGGTGAAATTAATTTGGAGTTTGCGAATATTGGTGATACGCAGATAATTTCTCGAGCGCAATCTGTTGTGGACTTTCTTTTCGAAAATCAAGAAGAATGGAAAAAATACTTAAATAATAGACCAAAAACTCTTGAAAAATACCAACGTTTGACCCTATTAAATTAGATTTTAGGCTTGATTTTTAATTGAAAATTTGTTAGAATACTTAGTGAGTTTCCTCTTTTTAGTGAATGAATTTGTGTGTTAAGGAGTTCAGCTAAAAAGGTAAAGACATTTTTCGAAAATGCTGTTTCGAAAAATATGAGGCACTTTTTAAAAGATTTATCAACTTTTGAGAAGTGAAATATTAAATAATTTAAGGGAGAATTGATGCCAACAATCAATCAGTTAGTGCGAAAACCTCGAAAGACTGCTGCGAAAAAGTCAAAATCACCAGCACTTGGACGAATTCACAATGCGCTAAAAACTAAATATTATGCACAAAATGCACCTCTAAAACGTGGAGTTTGTGTTAAAGTTACAACAAAAACACCTAAAAAGCCTAACTCAGCGCTTCGAAAGGTTGCTCGTGTTCGTTTGACAAATGGTTATGAAGTATGGGCTTATATTGGTGGTGAAGGTCATAATCTTCAAGAGCACGCCGTAGTTTTGGTTCGCGGTGGACGTGTGCCTGACCTTCCAGGTGTGCGATATCACATCGTGCGTGGTGCTCTAGACCTTCAAGGTGTTTCAGATCGTAAACAAGGCCGTTCGAAATACGGTGCGAAGAAGGAGAAATAAAGATGCCCCGAAAAGTTACCAAGAAATTACAACGAGAACTAAAACCAGATCGACGATATCAATCAGTTTTGGTTCAAAGATTAATCAACAAATCTATGCTTGATGGTAAAAAACTTGTTGCCGAAAAAGCCGTTTACAAAGCGCTTGAGACTGCAGCAAAAAAACTTGATAGCGAAGACCCATTAGAGATCTTTGAAAAGGCTTTAAAGAATGTTTCACCAGCGTTTGAAGTTAAATCTCGGCGTGTTGGTGGTGCTAACTATCAAATTCCATTCCCAGTTCAAGGACACCGACAACTTCACTTTGCTTTTAGCTGGTTGGTTCAAGCAGCTCGCGCACGAAGCGGAATGCCTTACAGTCAACGTTTAGCACTTGAGATTGTCGACGCCTACAACGAAACTGGTGCAGCTTTCAAAAAGAAAGAAGATACTCACAAAATGGCAGAAGCCAACCGTGCTTTTGCTCACTTTGCACGAGGATAATCAAAAAACAAACCGTCTATTTTTTCGAAAGGGCGGTTTATTTTTGTCTATAAAATATAAGCGTTTTGAAAAAATAAGTAAAACATGATATAATTATCTCGAGAAAGGAAAAGATGGACAGGACTAGAAACGCATATCGGCGATTAGGCCGAATACACAGAATTTACCACGGTGGAAAGATTTCGAAAGATAGATTAGTTGGATTAATAGATGGAGCAACGGCTATTATCATCACTTTGATGGTTCTTGAGATTAAATTACCAACCTCTTCGAATAGCTTAACGGAATTACATAAGTTTGGTTTTTCGATTTTAATTTATTTTGCAAGTTTTATTATTGTTGGTATTCAGTGGAATAGGCATCATCATATTTTGGATAAAGTGGATAGAGTGACAAATAGTTTTATCTGGAAAAATATGATTTATATGTTTTTTATGTCATTGATTCCTCTTTTCATGCGTTGGGTGCTCTCTTCGCCAAACGAGGTACCTCCAGCCTTTGGTTATGCAATGATTTATTTACTTACAGACCTTGCAACTCGTTGGATTACTGCGAGTGCATCTAGTGATAATGCAGGCTTTTTTCATGGAGAGAATCGTAGAATTCAACGAAAATACCATTTTTTACATACGGGCATGATGGTGTTATGGATTGCAATAATTGCCTTTATCTCAATCTTTTTACCGCAAGTTGAAATTTTCTTTCTAATTGTTTTGCCCGTAGCGATCTCACTATTTACTGTTTTCGAGGATGAGAGAGAAGAGCTTGAAAGAAATATGTAAAAATAATAGCCCTCTTTCAAGGGTTATTATTTTGTTTTAAAGAATAATATTTTTGCACCTGAATAAAGTTTTTCGTTGATTAGAACTAGATCTTCGGATTTAAAGTTTTCAATCTCTTTAGGTTGCGATAAAATTAGGGTTCCGTTAGTTTTTAATCTTTTGCAAAGATTCTTGATGGTCGGGAATTGAGGGTCATAATATGGTGGATCTGCAAAAATAATATCAAAACTTGGTATTTCCTCTATTTCGCCAAGATGAAATTGAGATTCGGTTGAATTTAACCAGCTCGAAATACTTGCCCGAATTAATTTGGTTTCGCCAGCATTTAAATTTTTTTCTGTAATTTTAAGGTTTTCAGAAAGTATTTTTTGAGCTAGGCGGTTTTTTTCAATAAAAACGACTTTTTTTGCTCCACGCGAAACTGCCTCAAGTCCTAAAGCTCCAGTTCCTGCAAAAGCATCGAGAACTTCAGCATCGGGTATTTCTTGCTGGATTGCGTTAAAAATTGCGTTTCTTGCGCGCTCACTCATTGGGTGGGTTTGTCGTGAATTTGGAGCGGTAATTTTATGGTTTTTAAAAATTCCTGAAATTAAGCGGATGTTCATTTTTTACCCCTTGAGTTTTCGAAATCCTTAGTTGAAGCACGTCGAATGCCTTCAAACCATCCAAGGGCGACTATTTTTGAGATCTCGGGTAGTAATACAGACTTCGTATTTCGCGCAAGAGATGCTGTCCATCCTTTTTCAAGGTAGGTTTCGTAATATTTTTGGTCGGCGACCCATTTTATTTTTTCTTCAAAAATTTTCATAAAATCACCATTTAAGACGCGAGAAATTTCTTCCTCGGTTGGATAATTTGTAATTTTTTTGGCTGCAATAGAGGTTATCATAGTAGCTACACCCATTTCATATAGCATATGTGAGCTCATAACACCTTTAGGTCCGATATACTCCCAGTTATTGATAAGCCTTTCTCGCCAATTTTTCCCAGAAAGAAACATTTTTTTAATTATCTTATCTCGTTCTTCGGGCTTTTTACCAGAAATTTCAATAATCTTGTCAGTCATTGGGTATTGATGTGCGGGCGTTAAAGCGTCTGTGATTGCATGAGCCATCCATCCAGCCTCAAAACTTGCTCGCACGTAATTTTTTTCGGAAAGCGCCTTAGAAAGGTTGAAAAGGTGGTTTTCAACGTAGGTTTTTATCGGTGTTAAGTCGCCGTAAGGCTCAACAAAATGCCAAGGTTCATCTTTTCCCGGAGATTTTGTTTTAATGCCATCCGGACCGCCATTTCCCTCAAAAACTAAGATTTCGTCAATTTTCGGAAAATGAATTTTTGAAAAAGTTGGATTTTTCGAAAGAACTTTTCGAAGTGTTAGGCGTGCTGCTCGATCAATTTTCTGGTGAGTTCCGGCGATTTTGTCGGCTTTTTGAAAAGGGGTTGCTCTTGAATACATGTATAGATTTTAGCATTTTTTTAGTCAAAAATCAAAAGTTGAATTTTTATTTTGCTTGTGTTAAAATGGGGCTAATGAGTAAAATTGCAAAATACTTAAATGGA
>CAUUHU010000041.1:0-3919 GCA_963545035.1 uncultured Candidatus Saccharibacteria bacterium
AGCTCTTATCTCCATCAAATTTTTGCGTAATACTACCCCAGTTATCTCGAAGCCAAGCCCACGCAAGCTTTCGAATTTTTGTGTTTCGAAGCAAATGAACATACCAACTCAAAACATCTTGCGAACGAATTACGTCATCTTCGAGCATCTTTTCAAGTAATTTTTTACCCGTTTCAGGATTTCTAGTTGCAGTTAAAGCAATCATAAGATCGTCACGATAATCTACATTTGTTGTATTTTGATATTCTTCGATAAGCTTTTCAATCAATTCTGGAGTTTCATCGAATCTTATCTTCGCTGTTAAAATTAGACTTCGAATTTCAGAATTAATATCCTCCATATTTTGAGCTTTCGCAAAAATTTCCAAAGCACCATTGATCGCCTCTTTATTTTCTGCATAAATCATATGTGCAAGAATCGAACTACGATTTTGCGTATCTTCCTCATTCTCATCAGCTTTTTTAAAGAAGCCTAGTCGCTTAAATTCTGATTCCGCCAAGCTACCAACAAAATTCTTCATTTTTTGAGAGCTTTCAGACCCTTCATCTACAAAAATCTTTAATTCACCAATCAAGATACTAATCATATCCCAAACATTTAGAGAAGTTTCATTTTTATAGTATTGTAAAGTTTTCAATAAATCAACGCTAGAAATTTCACCACCCCTTGAGAGCAATGATCGTTCTTGCAAGATTTGTAGTCGCGAAACTATATCCAGTTCACCATCCTGCACCTTCTCTAAAAGTTTTTCGAAAAGTTCATTTTCGTAATTACTAATGAAATGCGCAACATTACCTTTATTTAGTTGAACAGAATCACCCGTTTTTTGACAGGTTAATTCTTTTTGGCTCATTACCTCTGGTAGATTAGGTTGATTCGAACGCAACAAAATTGGCCAAATTCGGTTAGTATCTTTTCCTTCACCAATGAAAAATTGCTTTTGTGAAAGCTCTAAATTATCACCACTACTCTTCACCAAAACACTCGGATAGCCACTCTGAAGAAGCCACGGATTCATGAAATCCGCAACATTTTTTCCAGAGACTTCACTCAAGCATTGCCACAAGTCTTCACCAACTGTATTTTCATATTTAAAACGTTCAAAGTATTCGCGCAAACCTTCTTTGAAAGCCTCATCGCCAATATATTCCCGAAGCATGTTCATCAATCTCGCGCCTTTTGCATAAACAATCGCACCGTCAAAAATTGTACCAATTTCATCCGGATGATGAACGGGGACATGCACCGACTGAACCCCATCAATTGCGTCACGGCGCAAACTCAAAATAGCTTCATTTACCGCAAATTCTTCCCAAATTTTCCATTTAGGCTCTAATGCATCTGTTGCAAAATATTCCATCATTGTTGCAAACGATTCATTCAACCACAGCTCATCCCACCACTTCATCGTAACAAGATTTCCAAACCACTGATGTGAAGTTTCGTGAGCAATAACCAATGCTACGTATTTTTTAGAAGAAATCGAAGATTTTTCATCTGCTAGAAGAGCGGTTTCGCGATAAGTTATCAAACCCCAATTCTCCATTGCTCCACTAGAGAAATCCGGCAAAGCAACATGGTCGCATTTTGGAAGCGGAAACTTTTGATCAAAGAAATCTTCATAGAATTCTAAAACCCTCGTAGCAAAATCTAGCGGAAATTCAAGCAAACTAGGTTTTTGAGCTTTAGTTGCTAAAACCGAAACCTCAACCCCACTTTTTGTCTTTTTTGAGACTCTCTGAAGATCACCTAAAACAAACGCTAAAAGATATGTTGACATCCGTGGAGTTTTTTCAAACTTAGTAAGCTTATTGTTTTCAAATTCTTCTACTTTTTCAGGATTAGTGTTTGACAAAACTTCAATATCTTTTTTCGAAATGATTCCTAACGAAAAAGTTGCTTTGGCTTCAGGTTCATCAACACAAGGAAAAACCTCTCGCGCATGGTGGCTTTCAAATTGAGTTGCAAAGAGCTCCTTTTTAACACCATTTTCCTTATAATAACAAGGATAAAGACCATGCATTGCATCTGTAATTTTGCCCGAAAAACTAATTTCAAATTTAATTCTATCATTTTGACTAAAATTAAATTGACCTATTTCAACCTTGACTTCATCTCCATTTTTCGAAAAAGTTGCCTTTTTATTATCTAAAAAAACAATTTCTTTAATCTCTAAATCTTTTGCATGAAGAAAAATTTCCTTTTCATTTTTTACCGTTCCAAAAATCTGCACTTTTCCCTTAAAATTACGCTTATCTGTTTGGGATAAATCCAATAAAAGTTCATAATGTTCAGGATTAAAATCATCAACTAGCCTTTTAACACTCATTTAAAATTCTCCTCTTAAAATCCGTTATAATTTCTTCAATATTAGCACAATCTTCTTTTTTATCAAATAACCATTGAGCATAAATCTTTATCTTCGGCTCTGTTCCACTTGGACGAATCGTAATTCTATTCTCGGGTTTCATAAATTCGAAACTAACAGCATTACCACCTTCAAGCATATTAAATTTACTTTTTTCTCCCGTAGCAATATTGGTTTCCATCAAATTTTCAAAATTTTTAATTTTTGTTGCACCAAAAGTTTCTTCACCGCTTTTAACTTTTTGCATAATTTCCTGCATTTTATTAAATCCATCTGAACCAGAAAATTCAACAGACTCTGTTTTTTCTGTAAAAAAGCCAGTTTCTGAATAAATTTCATCCAACTTCTCACCTAAAGTTTTATTCTCTCTTTGAAGATCCGAAGCTAATTCTGAAATGATCAATCCAATTGTTGCAGCATCTTTATCCCTAGTCTGATCACCGACTAACCCACCAAGGCTTTCTTCGAATCCAGCAATAAAAATTTCGCCCTCAGACTCCTTTTGAAGGATTTTTTTACCAATAAATTTAAAACCAACCATCAAATCATCATAGATTTTCACGCCGTATTTTTTAGCTAAAACATTTAGTGCGTCGGTAGTAACGAAACTTTTGCAAATAAACCTTCTATCTTTAAAATATAGACTTTCATATTTGTTTATTTTGTCATGAATTTTCGAAAGAAGATAATCTGCAACTAAAATCGCCGTCTGATTTCCCGAGAAACTTCGAACTTCACCGTTTTTTTCAAGACTCATTACGCAAATTCTATCCGCATCTGGGTCTGTTGTTAATGCAATATCCGCGCAAGTCTGTTTAAGTTTTTCAATTGCCATTTTATTTGCAGATAAGTTTTCGGGATTTGGCTTTTTATCTGGTAACGTTGAAAAATCTCCATCAAAATTCATCTGCTCATCAACTAAAATAATATTATTAAAGCCTGCAGATTTTAATGTTTGCAAAAGATTTGTCGAGCCAGTTCCGTGAATTGGCGAAAATACAATCTTAGCATTTCGGTTTTTTCCTACAGAAAGTTTAGTGTTTGTATTTATATATTTTTCATCAATCTCTTCACCTAAAATTTGGATTTTACCGCTTTGTTTCAATTCTTCAAAATTACCAATTTTAATATCTTTTATATTTTGTGCAATTTTCATTAGATCTTTATCGTTAGGTGAAGAAACCTGCGCCCCATCACTCCAATAGATTTTAATTCCATTGTCTTGAGGTGGGTTATGGCTAGCCGATATTACAATTCCCGCTGAAGCTTTAAGTTCACGAACAGTAAATGATAGTTCTGGAGTTGAACGTGGAGAATTAAAATAAAAAACTTTAATCTGATTTGCCGCTAAAACTTCAGTACATCTTTGCGAAAGCTCTTTTGATGAATTTCGAATATCCCAACCAATCGCAACGCTCAAGTTGTGTTCTTTTTTCAACTTTAAATAATCAGCTAGCGCTTGAGCACTTTCCGAAATAGTCATCAAATTAATCCGGTTTGGCCCAACGCCAACCTTCCCTCGCCGTCCTGCAGTTCCGAATTCCAAATCTT
>CAUUHU010000042.1:0-3906 GCA_963545035.1 uncultured Candidatus Saccharibacteria bacterium
CCCTAAAAAGGAAGATGCTCCAAAAGAAATTAAGGCGCCAAACACTGGTTTCGAAAAGGTTGCTAACTTGTTAGCTTGGGCAATTCCAGCTCTTGGGGTTGTGGGTGCTTTGACTGCTGTGGTTTTTCGAAAGAAACTACTTGGTTCAAAAATTAAGTTTTAAGCATTTAAAACAGTTATAAAATAGCTTTCGAAAGGGAGCTATTTTTTGTGTTTTTAAGATTTTTTTGATATAATAATAGATAGATTTTAATGGAGGAAAAATGAAGAACGAAGACTTAATGGACAGAATTGTTAGCCTTGCAAAACGGCGCGGTTTTATTTGGCAAGGTAGCGAAGTTTATGGCGGAATGCGCGGAACTTGGGATTATGGCCCACTCGGCTTGGCGTTAAAGCGCAAAATAATGAACGAATGGTGGGAATTTTTTGTCGAGAATCGCGAAGACATGTTTGGTGTTGATGCAGCGATTATTATGAATCCAAAAGTTTGGAAAGCTAGTGGTCACGCTGCAACTTTTGCTGACCCTTTAGTTGAGGATTTGAAAACTGGTGAGCGCTATCGAGCAGATCACCTATTGAAAGATGCTGGAATTGATGCGGAAGGTCTTTCAAATGAAAAAATTACTGAAATTATTCGTGAAAAAGGTTTGAAATCACCAAAAGGCAACGATTTAAGCGATGTACGTAGCTTTAACATGATGTTCCAAACCAACGTTGGTGCAGTTGTTAACGAGAATTCTGTAGCTTATCTTCGTCCAGAAACTGCTCAGGGAATCTTTACAAACTATAAAAACGTAGTAGATGCTTTTTATCCAAGCTTGCCATTTGGACTTGCGCAACAGGGAAAAGCCTTCCGAAACGAGATTAGTCCGCGTGATTTCGTGTTCCGCTCGCGAGAATTTGAACAAATGGAAATTGAGTATTTCGTAAAACCTGAAAACTGGGAATCTGAGTTCGAAAAACTTCTTCAACTAGTTCGAGAATTCTTAACCGAAAAAATGGGTCTTCCAAAAGAATCTTTGTTTGAACTTGAAGTTCCAGCCGAGGATCGAGCGCACTATTCAAAACGAACGGTAGACTTCGAATTTAATTACCCAATCGGTAAAGAAGAATTGATGGGAATTGCTTATCGAACCGACTTCGACCTGGGGAATATTCAACGGGCAAGCGGTAAAAGTATGGAATACACAGACAAGCAAACTCGCGAAAAGTTTATTCCGCATGTGATTGAACCAAGTTTTGGCGTTGAGCGATTGTTGATGGCGGTTCTTTCGAATGCTTATACTGAAGTTGAATCTGAAGGTAAAACTCGAACTTACCTAGCTTTACCAGAGAATCTTGCGCCAACTAAAATCATTGTGGCTCCGCTATTGAAGAATAAAGAAGCTTTAGTTGAAAAGGCTAAAGAAGTTTATTCTGAACTTCGTAAAAAATACAAAAATGTAGAATTTGATTTGAGTGGAAAAGTTGGTAAAGTTTACGCTAAGGCAGATGAAATTGGTGTACCAAAAGTTGTTGTGATTGATTTTGAAACAGTTGAAGGCGATGGACTAGTTAGTGTTCGAAATCGTGATGACGCCTCACAGGTTCGTGTAAAATCAAGTGAGATTTAATGAAGAAGATTAGTTCGGCGCAAAATCCGTTGGTTAAAAAACTTGTTCAGCTTTCAGAAAAGCAAAGTTTTCGAAACAAGCAGAAAATGACCATTATTGAGGGTGCACACCTGACTGCCGAGTGGCTCAAGCGCTTTGGTGCACCGGATTTTTGCGTGCTTTCTAGTTCTTCAAAAAGAAGTGAAGAAGTTGAAGCGATTATTCAAAAGTGTGAAGAATTAAATACTGAAATTATCGAGCTTGAGTCTAAAATATATTCAAAGATTAGTCCTGTTATTGAGGGCGTTGGTGTTCTATTCGCTGTAAAAATACCAGAAAATCAAGGTGTTGATTTTTGTGAAGATACGATTATTCTTGATAGAGTTCAAGATCCGGGCAATTTGGGAACAATTTTGCGTAGCGCAGTTGGTTTTGGCGTTAAACAAATAATTTGTTCAAAGGGAACTGTTTCGGCTTGGTCGCCAAAAGTTTTGCGAGCAGGGATGGGGGCGCATTTTCAGCTAGAGATTTTTGAGAATGAAGACTTAAAGGATATTATCGAAAAGCTTAAAATTCCAACTTTTGCAACAAGTTTAAAGGCACAAAAAACAATTTATGATGAGGATTTTACAGTAAAAACTGCTTGGATTTTTGGTAATGAGGGCTCTGGTGTTTCAGGAGAAATTCTTTCGAAAGTTAAGAAAAAGGTGATAATTCCGCAAATTGGCGAAATCGAAAGCTTGAATGTTGCGATGGCGGCAACAGTTTGTCTTTCGGAGCAGTCTCGGCAACGGCTAAAATATAAGCATCTTGGCAATAGTTAAAAAATATGATATAATCAAGCTATGAAAAAAGTTATTGTAAAAGCAAAAATTAAAAATAAGGTTGATTTTATCAAGCGCTTAACAGATACGGGGCATGATTTTGGTCGTGTTATTTTTCAGAATGACCGCGTTTTTTTGCCACGCGGCTATCAACCAAGTCGAAATTTGCCAAAATTGATGATTCGAACAGAGATTATTGATCCAAAGCGCAAGCCATGGTATCAGTTAATCCAAAAACGACACATTCAAGGTGAAAATGTTGATTTAATTCACGAAACACCTGTTTTGAACTATTCTGAAACAGCGCACATTGTGCAACAATTAGGTTTCGAAATGAAAGTAGAAGTTCTTCGAAATCGTCAAAAACTTCAAGTGGAAGACACAACTTTCTACCTAGATGATGTTGAAAAACTCGGAACATTCATTAAGCTTGAAAGAGAAGTTAAAAAAGGTGATAATCCAGATGCGATTCGCCAAGAGTTGTGGGATGTTTTGGAAGTCCTCGGAATTGATAAAACCGCAAACTCTCCAGAAAACTATACTGCACAACTTCTTCGAAAGAAAGAAAAGTCTAAAAAATAAAATAATGCGGTTAATTTTGACCGCTTATTTTTATCTGTAAAAATAAAGTATATAAATAAGCTTGAACGCTTTGTAAAAAGCTGTTATAATAGATGGTGATGATATTATTAGATCGTGTAACTAAAGTTTATGGGAATTCAAACACTCCTGCAATCAACAGGATCAGTCTTCATATTAAACCAAAAGAGTTTGTGATTTTGGTGGGAACTAGTGGTGCTGGAAAATCATCACTATTAAAAATGCTAACTCGGGAAGAGAAGCAAACTAGCGGTAAGATCGTAGTTGGTGGAATTGACTACGATAAACTTCGAGATAAAGATATTCCACTTTTGCGTCGTCGAATTGGTGTGATTTTTCAAGATTTCAAACTTTTGCCAAATCGAACCGTTTTCGAAAATGTTGCTTTTGCGCTTGAAATTGCCGGAATGACAAACCATGAAATTAAAGCAACGGTTCCAAAAGTTATTAAGCTTGTTGGACTTCAAGGTAAAGAGAATAATTTTCCGCACCAATTAAGTGGTGGTGAACGTCAGCGTGTCGCGATTGCGCGTGCGCTTGCTCGTCAGCCGAAAATTCTAATCGCCGATGAGCCAACAGGAAATCTCGACCCAAAACACAGTTGGGATATTATTCGCTTGCTTGAAAAAATTAATGATTACGGAACGACGGTTGTATTAACTACGCACAATGTTGAAATTGTTAACAGATTAAAGCGCCGTGTTATTACATTGAGTCACGGAAAAATTACTCACGATCAGTCACAGGGGGAATATAGACAGTGATGAAAGAAGATTTTTCAAACTCTCCAGCAGCAAAAGCGCAAAACGACGATGGAAAACGTCTACACGCTTCTTCGAAAGCTCAAAGCTTAAGGCGTCATCGGAAGCCACAAACATCTCAAGGCCGAA
>CAUUHU010000043.1:0-3693 GCA_963545035.1 uncultured Candidatus Saccharibacteria bacterium
GGTAGTATGAATAGATTCAAAAAAGGTGCAGTAGAAGGCTCAACGATTGCAATTATTCTTTTGAGTATTGGATTTGCTGGTGCAGGTTCATTTGGTATTTGGGCTTATATTCAATATAATAATTCTAAAACCGATGTTGATGGTCAAATTAGTCTTGCCGTAGCTGACGCAAAAAGAAAACAACAAGAAGATGATGAAAAGAAATATAACGAGGAGAGGCGAAAAACTGTTAAAGAATTTCGTGCCCCAGAAGATCTAGGAAAAGTAACATTTAGCTATCCAACATTCTGGAACCAATACGTTGCATCAGACGGTTCTGATCGTAAAGGTTTCTTTGCTTATTTCTATCCTGAATCAGTTCCACCAGTTCCAAAGGATGAGCGAACTACGCAACGATTTGGGCTACGGGTATTCATTTATGAAAAGAGTATGGATGAAGTTCTAAAAGAATTTAACGAAGCAATCAAAAAAGGTGAACTTTCTTCTGAAACGGTAACTGTTAACGGTTATCCAGCAACCAAGATTGCAGGCTTGTTCCCAGGACCAGAAAAGAACAATCGAATTCGTGGAACAGCTTACTACTTCAAATTAAACAACAAAACATTAATGATTCGAACAGACGCCGACACTTATAATAATGTTTTGAACGAAAATGTTTTGAGCACCCTAAAAATTAATGACTAGCTTTAAAAAATAGCAAAAATTTGCTATAATAAAAGCATGAATGAGCGGGAGTTTTTAAATCTGGTAGCAAAAGAAAGTAGTTTTCTTGTTGCTGCTCACGAGATGAAAACCCCGCTTTCTATTATTACTGAAATTTCGGATGATGAACGATCGCGAATTCTTCGCCAAATCGATACAACTAGCGAAAGAGCTCTACGCCTAGTTCAGGACTTAACTAAAATTTCAAAGCTTGAAGATGCGATGTTTGAGCTGGAGCCAATAAATTCTAAAAAAATTTGTTGTGATGTTGTTTCTGAAATTTCAGATGTGTTTAAGCTCCATAACCGAGTTATCAGATTTAAAAATGTGCGAAAAAACGAACTTATTGTTGCAAATTATGAACTTTTACGTTCAGTTTTGATGAATTTTTCAGATAACGCACTTTATTCTTCGAACGAAAAAACTGAAGTTGAAATTAAGGTTTCGAATGTCGGCGAAAAGGTTCGAATTTCTGTGCGTGATTTTGGTGATGAATTGCCACTTTCAATTTGGCGTGCCGTTAAAAAACAAAATCATCAACCCGTGCAGGCCAGCTCACGCCCGCAAAGTTCGGGTTTGGGTATTTTTATTGCGCAAAGTTTTGCTACAGCAATGGGTGCTAAGATTGGCGTAATTCGACATCGCAATGGAAGCACGTTTTATATAGATTTAAACCGTTCTGGTCAGTTGAGTTTGTTATGAAAAAAATTTTAATTATTGAAGATAATGTGATTTTAGCTGAAAATTTTGAGCGAATTTTACGCAAGAATTTTGAAATTTCGCACGCCAATTCGGCTGAAAAGGCGATTTTAAAAATTAATAAAAGATTGCCAGACTTGATTCTTCTAGATATTTTACTTGAAGGTCATTCGGCATTTGCGCTACTAAACGAACTTCAAAGTTACGCCGATACGGCAAAGATTCCAGTTGTTGTTTGTTCAGATTTGGCGGATGAACTTGAAATGGAAAGCTTGAAACATTTTAATGTTCGGGACATTTTCGAAAAATCACAGCTTCAACCACGAGAGCTACGAGAAAGAATAAACGAGATTATAAATGAATAATGCACGAAAAAAAACTTTAGCAATAGTTTTGCGACGAACTGATTTTGGTGAGGCTGATCGAATCATAAATTTATTAACACCAAGCGGAAAAGTGAGCGCAATGGCGCGTGGTGTTCGAAAACCAAAATCGAAACTTGCTGGCGGGATCGAATTTTTTGCGCTAAACGAAATTGTGTTAATTGAGGGAAAAAGTGAAATGCGCACGCTTTCTTCGGCGCGAATGCGAGAATTTTTTGGCGAAATTTTAAAGGATTTCGAGCGAACCGAGTTTGCGTATCAGGCAATAAAAACAGTTTCTTGGCTTTGCGAACAAATTGAGAGTGATGATTTTTTCGAAATTCTATTAACAGTTTTTCGAAGTTTAAATAATTTCGAGATTGACTTAAGCCTAACAAAAAAATGGTTCAATTTAAAGATGGCTGAATTTTCTGGTGATGAAATCAATCTCGAAAGCGATAAGAATGGCAAACCCTTACAGGCAGATTTAACTTATAGCTTCGATTTTTATGATAAAGTTTTTGTTGAAGATGGTGAAGGGGATTTCAACGCTAATCACATAAAATTTTTAAGATTAATGCTTTCTAGCCAACCACGAATTATCTCAAAAGTAAAGGGTAATGAGAAGCTTTTAGAAGATTTAAAAGAGTTATTTTTTATGCTGAATAAAAAATAAAAAAACGCTTGCGTTTATTTTTAAAAAATGTTATACTTGGGGCAAGATAAGTGTTTTATTTAAATAAAAAATAGGAGAGAAAATGATTTCTAGAAGTAAAATATTAATAATTACCGCAGCTGCGGTGTTATCATTGGTCGGGTTTAAGTCTGCCTTGGCGGCACCACAAGATGTTACTAACCAAATAAAAGTTACACCAACACAAATTAAGTCAGATGGTCGCGAATGGACTATTGAGGTTTCTGGTGTTACTGCTCATGAGGGTGACTGGGCAACTTTCCGCGCAGAGAATGTCTCATTAATTCCTGGCGGAAAAGCAGATTTGAAATACAACAATGACAAAATTGGTGAAGTTATAGTTGATAAATATTTTAATAAGGGTCAGAATCTTAATTTCGAAACTGTTCCTCGTGATGATGAAGATGCAAAACCAGCTGCAAATATCTGGCAGGGTAAAATTGTGTTCAATAAAAATATTGAGAAATATACAAATTTCCGAACAACTATTTCGAACAATAATGCAAACAATTTTATTCTTTCTAATCATGATGTAGTTATGGAACCAAAGATTATCGGAACAACAACTTTAAAGGGTGATCCTGTGACAGTTAGAAAACCAAATTTGCTTGTTGCCGATAATACACACCTTGGTTCAGGATATATAAGTTTTAATACCAATGATGGAAGTTCGGTTTTTGGCCCAACCATTATTCAATCAAAGAATGAGCCAGTTAAAGCTGGGACAAGGCTAAAACTTACAATGAGTAATGATTCGCCAGTTCGTTTTGATGGTAAAAACTATCCAGTTGGAACAATTGTGCAGTTAGGAAGAATGCGTGAAAGTATTTCAGCATCCACCCCTGTGAATAAATACGGTGTTTACTTCTCGGGTGGTCCATCAATGGAAACGAAAATTATTTCTACATCAGATACTGAAATTGTGATTGAAGTAACTAAAGACATGCCAGCAATGGATGGTATTTATCGAAACTGGGTTTCAGAGATTAAAGTTGTAGATGGCTCAAAGATTGTAAATGGCAAAATTAATGGTATCAAATATACATCTGAATTGATTGCTCCAGATGGTAATACTATAGCAAAATCTGAATTTAACCAGAACGGTGGAATTTATGGAAGCAATGTAGAGACTTACGTTAGAATTAAACCGGTCACTCCAGCGGAGCCAGTTAAACCAAAGGATCCTGAAAACAAACCAGCTGTTGTTAAGCCAGTAGAACCAGCTAAAGAAGACCC
>CAUUHU010000044.1:0-3177 GCA_963545035.1 uncultured Candidatus Saccharibacteria bacterium
TAACTGCACTTTCGAAAGTGGCAATTTCGTTAAAATCCCAATCCGTTGCAATTGCGGCAACTTCTAAAATCCGATCTTTCTGCGGATCAAGACCGGTCATTTCTAAATCAATCCAAAGAATTTTTGCATTTTTCATTGTTTAAATTATATCATTTTTTGGTAGAATAAGCAAAAACTAATCTAAAATTCCAAAATCTTCAAGCTTTTTAGCTTTCGAAATATCAAAATCGGCAATTTTTGTGCGCCGAAGTTGCGAACAAAACGCGCCGCAACCCAAATTTTCGCCCAAATCTTCCGCTAGCGAACGAATGTAAGTCCCACTTGAAACATGCGTGCGGACTTTCAACTTTGGAAAATCATAACTTAAAATTTCAAAATCAAAAACTTCAACCGTGCGTTTAGGAATTTCAAAATCCTCACCCTTTCGCGCCAAATCGTAAGCACGCTTACCGTCAATTTTGATTGCACTAAAAGCTGGCGGCGTTTGTTCGATTTTACCCAAAAAATTGGTTTTAATTTCTTTTTCAATCTGTTCGAAAGTTGGAATTTCAAAATTCTCGCATTTCGAAATCTCGCCCTCGGGATCACCCGTGCTAGAAATTTGGCCAAGCGTAAATTCAGCCTCATAGACTTTATCAAGCTTAGTGAGGCTCATCGCATTTTTAGTTTCTTTACCGTATAACAAAACTAAAAGCCCGGTCGCAAAAGGGTCGAGCGTTCCTGTGTGGCCAACTTTTATTTTCTTGCCAAACTCATTTTTTAGCACACGGCGAATTCGTGCAACCACGCCAAAGCTAGTAATTCCAGCGGGCTTATCAATTAAGATTCGCCCGCTATCGTTTTCGAAAAACGCCATTTTACATTCCTGGAATTCTAAATTGCGATGGATCGTTAGGATAAATTTGATCCGTCATTATTTTATTGCCGCTATTTTGCGCGCCCATTGCCGGCTGTTCTGCTGGACTTGGAGCTACGTCAAAGTTTGGAATTTCTGGTGGCATTGGCATTGTGCTAAAATCTGGCATAGCTGGTGGCATTGGCATTGCAAAATCGTTTGAATTTTGCACCGGATTACTTGCCGCATATTGTTCATTTGAAATTGGATTGCTTGATTCAAAATTCGAAAGAGGTTGAACTGGTGCAGCCTGCGCATAAGCGTTAGTTTCGGGTATAAAATTACTATTCTCTTTTGGCTCTTCGTAAACCGCATTCTGAGTTTGTTTACGATTTAAAATATAATCGTTATCCTCAGGGTTTGAAGTTGCAGCACTGTTATCTTCTCGTTTAATTCCACTAGGTGAATATGGCTGAGCACCCATTAAGCCGCTAACAATTTCTGCATTATCTTTGGGGTGATAATATTCATCACCTTGTTTTTGCTCTTGCGCTGGAGCTTCTTTTGGTTCAGCAACTGGCGCTGGTGTAGCCTCAACCGCTGGTTGAGCTGGAGTTTCGAAAGCTGGAACAGAAATCTCAGTTTGTTGAGCTGGTTCGAAAACTTGCTCTTGAACTGGAGCTTCAGCGATAAAGGCATTCGGATTTTCAAAAGGCTCGCTAGCTGGAATTTCTGGCGCATAATTTTCAATCGGCGCTTCAACTAAACCTTCTACACTTTGGGTTGGAGTATCTTGTTGAGCTGGAGCATTGTTAATTTGCTCTTGCGCTGGAGCTTCTTTTGGTTCAGCAACTGGCGCTGGTGTAGCCTCAACCGCTGGTTGAGCTGGAGTTTCGATTATTGGTTGAACTGGAACCTGAGGAATAAGTTCTTCTTTTTGAACAGGCTCTTCTTTAGGTTCTTCAGCTACTTCTTTAAAATCTTCTTGAGATTGTTCGGGCTGTTCAGCTTCTTCGTTTTCAGAATTTTCATCTTCAAGTTCTGAAAAAGCGTTAACTCCAGTGTTAATATTTTTTAGATCGTTGAGCGACTCTTCAAGTTCTTCTTCATTATCTTTTTCCGACTCTTGAGATTCTTCCTTAGCTTTCGCTTCTTCATGAGCAATTACGAAAGCACCGTCGCGTTTTTGTTCGGTTTTCGAAACTTGCTTTTTATCTTCTTTTTCGCCAGAAATTTCTTCAAGCGCTTGTGCCATTTTAGCGTTTTTCTGAACAGCAAATTCACCCGCTTTTTCTTCAGCTTCACGAATTTTCGAAATAACAAGTTGCTGGTCGGCACCAGACGCGATAAGTTTCGAAGCAAGACCCATGATTTCGGCCGTTACTTTTGAATTTGAGAATCGATCAGTTTCTGCAACAATTCCAGTTAGGAGCGCAGTAGCAACTGATTCTGTAAGATTTTTTTTGCCAATAGATTCAATAATTTGAACAGTAATTTCGCTCAAAGAACTCGCACTTTCATCATGCCAGTGAATTCCGTTAAGATTTGTTTGATTTTCGCCAACAGTTAAAATTCCCACTGATGCATCGTGAAAAATTCGACCATGCGCTGCCAAAGCACCATCAAGTCGATCTTGGCTTTCAACATTTAGCGCCAAAACAAAATCAATGTTAAAATCACCTTGTTCGAATTCGAGGTCTTTCTCAGAAATCACCGAACGATACGGCGTAATGAAAATTTTAACGTGATCGCCAACAAGTTTGTAGCGTAAATGATCGGCTTTTTCTTTATTTAAAGCAATAATAAAATCACGTAAAGAATCGACCGAATGTTCGAAAGTTTTTTCTGGGCGCAAGAAAGTTAGCGCATCTGGCATTTCGCCACTCGCAACCGCTGTTGCATGCTTGCCTGAATTGTTTATTGCAAGCGTCAACGCCAAAGCTGATGAAAGTTCGTCAACACTTGGGTTATCATTTACCGCAATTAGAATGCTTTCTGATTCTTTCAACTTTGCGATAATCTGCTCTTGGGCATTATTTTTTGACATTTGTTTATTGAATCCTATTGTTTATTTTTATAATTTATAGCCCTATATTAGCATAATCATAATAAAATGTCAATAGTTTATTTGAAATACTTGCTTTTTCTTTCAAAATACTGTATAATCGATGTTGAATTGTAAATAACAACCTAAAAGAAGGACACTAAATGCCAATTATTAAATCTGCTGTAAAGCGAATGCGACAAACCGCAAAACGACGCGAACGCAACGTTGGAATTAAAAAAGATATCAAAGGTGCAGTTAAAGCTTTTGTTGCTGAACCAAGTGCAAAAAACCTTTC